>CAZHQP010000025.1:3820-17430 GCA_964534735.1 uncultured Roseivirgaceae bacterium | reverse complement strand
GTTCGGTTAAGCCAATCCTCGCAAAAATAGAAGAACATATCTGTGACGGATCGATCAGCGTTAACTTTGATGTTCTGAATATTGAACATGTGTTGCCTCAGAACCCAACTTCCGCTTATTGGTTATCAAGATTTTCTGCTGATGATAGGGTGAAACTCACAAATACATTGGGAAACCTCAGCTTGATCACAGTTAGGAAAAATTCACAAGCAAAGAATTATGACTTTCCAACGAAAGTGAATGTCTACTTTAAATCTGACGAAAAGTCTTCGAACCTTATTATGGTCAATAAGCTTCAGGAAAATGATGAATGGGATGCGAAGAAGATAAAGGATAGGACAACGGAGCTATCCAATTATTTGCTGAAGGCTTTGAGTCTTGAACCGATCAAAATTGAAAATGAAACGCTGGCATAGCTATGGATCAAAAGTTAGAACCAGAAATTGAAAACTTCGCTTCATTTCTCGAAAAGCAAAATAAAGAGTCTGACAGAGGATTAGTCCTTATTTCCGGAGCGATGCTCGATGAAAGATTGAAGGATATTTTATCAAACTTTCTATTAGAAGGAAAATCGTCCCAAGACTTGCTGGACGGGTTTAATGCACCCTTAGGTACTTTTTCTGCCAGGATTGCAGCATGCTATTCCTTGGGATTAATTGAAAAGAATGAGTTTGATGAGCTAACGCTGGTCAGGAAGATCCGGAATGAGTTTGCGCACACTTGGGATGAAACAAATTTTGAAAGCAAAAAGCTAAAAGAACTTTGTGCAAAACTACCGTGGTGTGGACCACGTGAAATGGAGAAAGCATCAACTATGAAGATGCGATTCAGCATGGCCACAACTGCGCTTGTTGCAGATTTGCTTTGGCGAACACGCCTTGTAAGAAAGGAGAGGCGAGAATCAAAATCATGGCCGAATAAATCCAGGAAGAATAAGCTCAAAGCAAAGATGGAAGAAAATTCAAAGTCTGCTTAAAAAAGCCACAAGTCATGACTCTATTGGCAGGATAAACTCATTTGTGAGTCTTGGGCTTCAGGTCACCGTCAATGTAATGATTTGGTTTCCATCCCTGGATCAATTTATCCAGAACAAAGGTATCAAGTGCTGAAAGGCCAGTTGCAATTGCGGTCCCGATTCCACCGGCCCCAGATAAATCCAATGTTAATCCTATTCCTTCAAAAATTACGAACCTGGTTGTTTTTGTCGGTAGCTTGTCTGCAAATGTTTCCTTGGTGACAGCCTGATGGTATTCTCCGATAAGATTTCTGTCTTCTGGAACTTTGCTTAGCCATCCGCGGAATTTGTCAGCCTTTTCTAGAAGCTCAAGAAGCTCTTTTTTAGAAATTACTTTATTAACAAATGCTTCTCCCAGCGTGTGACAATCTTTCAGTATGTACTCATGAAACAAGTCAAGATTGTCTTGGCTTGATTTCCGTTTTTTGATTACTTCTTTTAGTTGAAGATCGATAAATTGTGAGTATAGTCTTCTGGTTACTAATTCACTTTCAAATTTTGAACTCAGGTATATATCTCCTTTTGATTCAGAAAGCGAAAGTAGAAAGCTGCTGTAGTCAAAGTCGTGATGCTTGTCCCCATAGATTGCCTTGCTGGCTTCATTAATTTTGTTGTGATCTAAATTAGTTCTTAGGCTATATGCATCAATGTCTCCTATGCCCTTGTCTTTAATGATTTCAATTTCAACCTTTTCAGGAACCTGGAATGTTGGGACATGAGTGTTTAAATAGATCGGAAGGAGTTTTCTCAATAAAGTAGAGTCTTCAAACGATGCTTTAATTTCAGAAACAATATCCTGTGGATATTTGAAGGGTAGACAAATCTTGGAGAATCTATCAGCAAACTGTATGTTCTTAATGCTGTTTCGATAGATCAACCGGTGAGATTCATATAACGTACTTGTATAGCCCTCTCCAACCTTTGAAAACAAATCAACTGTATGTCTTCCTTCTGAAAGGTTCATTGCACCTAATACATTCTCACGAATCAGTAATTCGATTCTGCCTGAACGAATGAGCTCTTCAAGAAAATCTTCGTCAAAAACTTTTAATAAAGTAACAAGCTCGGCACGATGTGCTAAAACAATGACTTTTCCGTAAAAGAGCATACTGTCTATCAAGAACGGAACGTTCATTTGCTCGTGCGCCAATTCATTAGACTTAATGCAAATCTTTTGGAACATTTTAATAAGGTACGAAAATCTGTAATTGCTGCTGCGCCTAGCGAATTGAACCGATATTGTTTTTTGGACGGCTCGTCTTATTAACTAGCCGCAATTTCACTTTAATCTGGTCTCTACTCTTGCGTATTCGTGGGATGGTTAGTCTATTCCGAGTTCTTTGTGCATTTCATGCCATTCTTTTCCGAATTGAATGCTTTCTAGTACTAGCTTTCGTTTGTCCTCTGGTAAACACTCAATACAAGTTGGATACTGAATTCCTTTGTAATGCTGTCTGCATTTAGGGCACAATTCCATTCTTTTTATATCTAAGCTGTACGCGCATTTCCTGCAGGCGGTTATAGCATCTTCAAAAGAAAGATACTTTATCGAGTCATTTAAATGAAGCAAGAACGCCTGCTTCTCGATGTTTTCAGAATCTTTATTTTTTGCGCGCTCCCTTTGCATCCAATATTTCACACCTTTTAAGTTGTTCCTGTTTTTATATCTATCTTTTGATATGAAACATTTATCTACAACTTCGTAAGCATCTGCATTTTCATAAAAAATAGAAATGAGCTCATCTAAAGATCTATAATTTGGTTCATCAAATTCATGCTTACAATCAGCGCACCTGTATTTTGGAATTTTTCTCACTCTTTTGCTTGGATTCTTGTTTTTACAATTTGGACACAACGGAACAGCCAAGTACTCATGATTTTTTAATAGGTAATCAGTAAACTCAGATTTATTAATTTCTGGATTGGCATCTATTTGATTCCTGGTATATATCCGTGTTACTTCTCTTAGATATTCCGCGTATTTCTTTGGATGTGAATGATGCTGCACTGTTAATGTTTCAGTACCGGAGCATATTTCGCATTTATCTTTAAGGAATTTAGACCTTCTTTCTTGCCAGTCTTTTGTATTCCATGATCGTTGGCCTTCTTTTAAGTCTCCCCATAATTGGGTCTTTGCGATCTCTAATTGAATTTTCCCATCTTCCAATTTGCTCCGCAGCTCAATGAGTTCATTAAGTGTCAACATATTATTTCTGGCTAATGCTTCTTGGGGATTTTATTTATGTATCAAAATTTATCTATTCTCCTGTTTTTTCATACTAAACAGAACGAAAATAAATTGGTTTGAAACCTTAAGTCACAAGTTGTCAGTATTCTTCCTTTTCCGATTAGGAGTTAATCTTCCTGTTAATTTACATTTGAAAAACTTCGGTCAGCGTAAGTTTCTCTTTCAGTTGAATTTGAAGATTTCTGACTGCTTTGAAGTTTTAACTTCGATTTAAAGGAGACGGGTATGTGTAATAGGAGAGCAGCACGCTTTAAAATGGCCGATATTGAATATTACTATTCGGCCAAATATTCAAAGGAAGTTGAGGGCATGGTGGAAGGTGATGGTAACTGGGAACCGGTGCATCACATGCATGGCTACGAGCACACCTTAGCGCCCATTATTACCTCGAAGGATCCCGACAAGATTCAGATGGCTATGTGGGGCCTGATCCCACATGACACCTTGAATATTCATAAAGCGATGGAAGAAGCTAAAATTAGGCTGCTTTCAAGAAGTGAGGATATGTATTTTAATACATATTCTGAGCTTGCAAAGTATGGAAAGCGATGCCTTATCCCTTCAACTGGATACTTTGAGCATAAACATCTTGACGGCAAAGGAAAAAAGAAACATCCATATTATATCTGGCTTAAGGATCGCCCAATTTTTTCAATGGGCGGGCTTTACAGTGTATGGAAAGATCCAGTGAGTGGAAGAGTTTATAAGACCTATGCTATTTGCACAACTGATGCTAATGAGTTTGTAGCGGGTATTCATAATACCGGAAAACGTCAGCCGGTAATTCTTCCGGATAGAGAATCTGAACAGGCGTGGCTTGATGCTAAACTGCCGCGAATTGAAGTCATGAAGCTTTCTAAGGCAATTCCTTCAGAACTGATGGATGCTCATACAATTCGCAAGACAGAAAATACAGCGGACGCATCAGTGCACTTCGAATATCCCGAACTATTTGCTAAAGCATAGTTCGGTGATGATTGAAATTCCAACAGATACCCCGGATATAAAGTTTGGTTTGATTAAAGACCTAAGCTCGGTTCCGCTTTTCAGTTTGTGGGCGGCTTGTGGATTTCCGTCACCCGCTGACGAATACTTGGAAGACCGGATAGATATTGCCGACCATCTTGTAAAAAACAATACATCCAGCTTCTTCGCTTGGGCTAGGGGCAAGAGCATGAGTGACGCCTACATCGCTGATGGTGCCTTGCTTGTAATTGACAAGTCACTTCCATATAGAAAAGCAAGCAAGTTTTTGATCTTTTACGATGGTGGTTATACCGTGAAGCTTATTCGCAAAGAAGGAGAGAAGACATTTTTAGTCCCTGCGCATCCTGAACACAAAGAGCTTGAAGTGCAAGACGGTGTGCCGTTTCACGTGTGGGGAACAGTTACCTACTCAATCAACAGTCACTATAAATGGTAGTATATGGTGGCGCTGATCGATTGCAATAATTTTTATGCGAGCTGTGAACGCGTGTTCGATCCTTCCCTGGTCGGCAAGCCTATCGTTGTGCTGTCAAATAATGATGGCTGCGTAATTGCCCGTTCCGAAGAAGCAAAGGCTGTGGGCATTGAAATGGGAGCGCCCACATTCATGGCTTCAGAAGTATTTAAAAAGCATAATGTAAAACTATTCAGTTCCAATTATGAACTGTATGGTGATATGAGCGACCGGGTTTACAATACGATACGGCAGTTCATTCCGGATGTGGAAGTGTATTCAATCGATGAAGCATTCGCAGACCTTTCAGGGTTTCATCCGGACAAGCTTGAAGAGATTGGCCACCAGGTCCGTAATGCTGTCCGGCAATGGACCGGACTACCTGTTTCGATCGGTATCGCGAAAACAAAAGTGCTTGCCAAGGTTGCAAACAAGATTGCCAAGAAAAATACGGGCGTTACCTACTTCAAAGACGAAGAGATCACTCGGGCATATCTGGAGAGATTTCCAGTCGGGGATATCTGGGGAATAGGCGGGCAGTATGAAAAGAAGTTATTAGGCATGGGTATCGACACGGCACTTAAACTTCGCGAATTGCCTTACGAATGGCTCAACCGAAATATGACGGTTGTAGGATTAAGAATCGGAATGGAATTAAAAGGGCATCCCTGTATTCCCTTAGAGTTGTTTCAGGAGAAAAAGAAAGGAATTGGCAGCGCTAAACAATTCAGCCACAAGCTACAGACCTTTTCAGAAATACGTGAAGCATTAACAAATTACGTTGCGTATTGTGGTACAAAGCTTCGCAAACAAGGATCTGCCGCAGGGATGCTTTCAGTATTTCTTCAAACTGATCCACATGGTGCAGTTGACGATCAGTTCAGCAAATCAAAGTCGGTTGTGTTGAACGAACCCAGTGCTTACGATGCCGTCCTGATGAAGTATGCTACCTATTGTTTAAAACACATTTATAGACCGGGATACATGTTTCATAGAACCGGTATTATGATGACGCACCTAGTCCCTGATGTCCAGATTCAAAAGAACATGTTTGATAAAGCTGATAATGACAAATTCAAGAAAATTCAGAAGTCCATTGACTATCTCAATAAGGTAAATACGCGCAACACCGTGCGGTTTGCCTGTCAGGGTACAGAACAAACTTGGACAACAAAGCGGGCCCTGCTATCCAAGCGCTTTACTACACGGTTCGAGGATTTGATCGTAGTCGATCTATAATTGCGACTGCAATCCTCTTTTAAATCTTATCTTTGTTTTCCACCAGCCCGTGAATAGTAAACCTATACATATTTTGTTAGCTGAAGATGATTCAGACGATCGTCTGCTTTTTCGGGAAGCCGTCTCAAGAGCTTCCCGAAAAACTTTGATTCAGGAAGCAATTGACGGTGAGGTAGCGCTGGAAATGTTGACCAAGTCTGAGACCATACCTGACATTGTAGTTCTGGATATTAACATGCCTAGATTAAATGGTTTGGATTGTCTGAATATGATCCGAAAGAATCCCAGGTTTATTGATATACCTGTTATCATTCTTTCAACTTCCAGGAACAAAAAGGATATTTCTGACGCCCAGAGTGCAGGGGCAACCTTCTATGCAATCAAACCTGGGTCATTTAAAAAACTTCAGGATATGCTTGAAACCCTAATTGGGATAGAGTGGTCTTCATTTCAATCCGACCCGGATCAATTTTTATTGAATAGTCTGGTTGAGTAGGCCGCTGTTTAAAGAAATTTGTGGTTCTGTGGAACTATTGTGGAACGTTCTAAGTTACACCTGTTCACCCATGAAATAGGTTTGGGATAAAGCTGTCTGGGAGCATGCCGATGGTAACTCGGTGACCAGAATAATACCAGATCAAATTAGCGGAAGTGATGCAGTCTCTCACTCCAGACCGGTACTTTAACGTTACCTGCCGGACCTTTAAAACATTATACCGATGGGAATAAGTGTTTTAACCGTTGTCGTTTTAACAATGATAACGATCCGCTGCAAAGTAAAAATTCGCATTAAAGTGAAGTTTTAATTGAAGCACAGACCTCGCTACGATTGTGGCGAGGTCTTTTTTTATCGAGATGCCCCCGGGTAGCAACTTTGAAACGTTGATCGTTCATTGTCTTTAATGATCTTCCTCCGGAATCCCTTTAGATCTTTTTACTGCTGCAATCATTTTGTCCCTTGCTTTGACAAGTTCAACAAATGCCTTGTCACCTTCTTCTATTTCTTTCGCTGTTAACAAAGTTGGTGGGCGTTGCGCATCCTCTACTTGTTTTTTCGACTTTCCTTCTTCTTCAGGCAAACTCATATGATCGGTTTGTAATAAAGATAATATTTTAAGGGTTGATTTTAAAGGTAATCTGAAGCGGGTAACCTACGCCTACACCCAATGCTCAGATTCGCCTTGGGCAATCTAAAATCCGATTAAGAGCCTCTTTTTTAATTTACAAAATCTTGTAAAATTTATTTGCAGCCTATAGGAGTTACTCCTACATGACATTCAATTTTCTGGTGTTTCTTCGTAACTCGAAACTACCCCCTATGAAAGTTGATCGCCTTCTTGAAACCTACTGCACAATGGATAGCGGCACCAAAGCTGAAATGCTTGCCACTGTTGAGAGCTTTATGAAGCAGCGTGGAAAAGTTGTTTATGATTCTGTAGAATATCACCACATAGATGATTTACGAGCTGATCTCGAAGCTACGTGCATGCCAGTTCGCAAAAGTGGAATCGAGCACATGATGTTTTAGAATTCTAGGAATTTTTAACCACCCTGGTAAATCATACGTTTACAATGAGCAGTACTATCTATCCCGATCTTACTGAAATTCTCAAGCCTTATTGCGAATGGGATTACGTTATCCGCAATAAATTCCTGCGATACGCTTCGTCTCTTATGAAGCAACAACAAAAAGTTGTTTTCAAAGGAATAGAATACCACAATATTGCGGACTTGAAAGTTGACCTGGATACAGAATGCTTTCAGGTTGAGAATTGCTAGTAAGATCAATAATTATGCTTACACTTTTATTGCCTGTTTGCTAAAATCCCTTCAAAATTTTTGCTAATCAGTGCAACCCTTGACAATACATTTTGTCTGTTATAAGTATGATAAAATTTGTTTATGCTTTCGTGCTCATGCCTTGGATTGCCTTGGCACAGAGCCCAGTTCAAAAATTACATTCAATTTTTGAAGATGATAAAACAAAACCAACTGTTCTCTTGCTGGGAGTCTTTCATTTTGCAGGGGAACAAGTAGATGCTAATACTACACCTGATGCGCTGGCAGTTAACATGTTGTTGCCGGATAGACAAAAACAAATCGAGCAGTTAGTGAATGCGCTCGCAAAATTCAAACCTACCAAGATTGTAATTGAGGGACTACCGCAATACCAGTCAAGGTATGATTCTCTTTTCAGGCTGTATAAAACGGATAAGCTCAATGCCTCATCTAAATTCATGGCCAGCGAAACTGTTCAACTAGGGTTTCGGCTAGCTAACAAGGTGGGATTAAATACATTCTATCCGGTAGACGCCAAAGCTTTCCAGTTTCAACTTAGTAAGACTGATTCCAGCATTACCTTTCATAAGTACAAAAATCAAACAGATGCTTCGTTTGACTACTGGGAGGAACGTTATGACTTGGAAAGTGCTTACGATGATACCTTGTGTTACCGTTTGCCGCTTAATGAATATTTGCAATACCTTAATTCCCCTGAGAAACAGGCTCGTTCGAATGGTCGCTGGTTGGTAACAACCAAGAGGGGAACCAATCTGGAGCCCATTGGCGCGGATGGTTTTATTACGAGGTACTTTAATCGTAATGTTCGGATATACTCAAACATCCAGCGCATTGTTACACGTAAAGATGACCGGATTTTGGTGATCTACGGGGCCACTCACATGTTTATGCTAAATGCGCTTTTCGAAGCCAGTCCTGAATTCAAGGTTGAAGATGTCATGAAATATTTGAAATGATTAATACAACGATTGGTACTCTGGCTTAGGACTTCAGCTTCCACTATTTAAACCTGCTATCGTGTTGATCGTGAGTGCCACGATAATGGTGTTGAACATAAAGGAGATCAATCCATGCAGGAGCACAAACCTGCGAATGGTGGAAGAAGTAACCCGGACGTCTGAGACCTGAAAAGTCATCCCGATCACAAAAGAGAGGTATGCAAAATCAAGGTAGTCGGGAGATTTGCTTTCCGGGAAATCAAAACCGCTGGGATGAACTTTAGCGCTTGAAAGACTTTGAGAATAATAAAGATGTGCATACCGCAAGGTGTATATCGTATGCAGTAAAAACCAGGACAATGCTACGCTGGCCATAGAGAAAACGACATGAAGACTTTGACTCATGGTGCTCTCATTGGTGCTTTGAATTAATGCAAGTGTACCAAACAAACTAATGCATACAGATACCAGTATGATGACGAAAGTTGCAGACCGACTTTCATCCTGTTCTCTCGCCTTTATACTCAGCTCCTTGGAATTAGTGGTGAAAAAAGTAATCCAACTAATGGCAATTGTAAACAGACTAAAGCTGTTCCAGGAAATGATGATGCACAGGGATAATTCAAGTTCGAATAAGTAGAGAATTGAAAACACCGCAAGGGCCAATCCCAGGCAAAGGAACAGCCGATGAACGGCCCGGAAAGATTTTAAAAAGACTTTTCCGTTTAAGTTTAATCTTCTTTTTGGCATGCGTTACCATTAAGATGTTCTACTATCATGTCTTGAATCTTCTCTGCTAAATCGTACCTGTCTACTGATTGTGCAATTAATCGTTTCAAATCAAAATTGTAACAAGCGTATTGCCAGGCTCCTTCACCTAAGAGTTCTACAATTGATTCTCGAATAGACTCCTTTGTACCTTTCAAAGGTTGCGATCAGTTTTGCCTCATACCTCAATTTGATTTACATACAGCTACAACCTGATTGACACTAAGCCTACCATTGTTTGTATTGCCGATGTTTCCGCCAGCCAGTATGATGTCACGATCCGGGCCTGATGCAGCCAGGTGAATTTTAATGCATGCAGTTAATGAAGTGAGTTGACTAAAAGTCATAGGTGTTTCATCTGCTAGTCTTGAGATTGAAGTTTCGCTCAGACCCGTCTGGGCAGAGACCGAATTCAGTAATGCAGCTACATTTGCATCCGGGGTAGCGATATCACCCATGTGAAGGTGCACCGGATGTGAAGCGACACCATCTGTGCCAGTTAAGGCCACAACGACAACTGTTGTTCCATCTTTCTTTTCCTTAAAGGTGGCCGTACCGCTAATTGGATATACTGATCCCGCTTCGAGCGTGTAAATCTTTTCATTCCCGGTGAATTCAGACAGCTCTTCGGGACGATCATCGGAACATCCCGTTAAGCTTCCAATGATGATAACCATAAACAGGTAAAAAGATGTTGTTGTAAAATTCATAGTGCTAAGTTTAGTAGTTGGTGAATTAAAGTTCATTATTTGATGTGATGGTTGACATATCTGACGCCTAAAGGATTGTCCGATGAGTCCAGATTTGCTTAATGATAAAATCAAACCGTGTTTCAACGTGTCCCTCGGGAACTACAACGATTGAATAGTCAAGTTTGGTGTACACTGAGACAATTTGAGAATGGAACAATAGTGTTTCTTCGTAGGACATCGTTCTTTCTTTATCGTTTACATAAATTTCCTTCCAGGGTGAGAGAACGAATACTTTCTTATTATAGCGGTAATTGGTTGCTGTATTCAATAAGCTGCTCATGGCAACGTCTCCATACAGTGCATACGCTATACAGTCGGGGATACCACGGTCAAAAAATGTCACCTCATTATGAGGTGCTTGAATGAAATCGGAAATCGATTGCTCCATTAACAGGTCTACAAATTTCGCCCTGTCGTTATTCCACGAGGGGCCATTGCTCACTTGTTGCTTATCGATCACATCCCGGGCAGGTTCTTTAATCGTTTTAAAGAAGGTGCCCAGCTCGTTGAGCAACGTAGTTTTGCCGGTGCCGGGAGCTCCGGTTACTATATAATAATTGTCTTTCTGGATTGTCATCTCGATCAAACTGACAAATACATATTTTGAAAAGTTACCTTGGATAACGGTTATCCATGAGATGGTAAGGCACCTCGCTAACTCTTCCCAGGCTGGTGTCATCTATATTGAGATGACGGTTTCGTTGCAATCGATACTCAACTATCCTGGAGCGTTTTCCCAAATCAATTTTTAGTGACGGTCGACCGGGTTGCGAAATTGAGGGAGTGAAAGAAGAGACGCTGAAATATTGAAGCTTAACCTTAAACTTCGTTGTATCTGCTACAGCTTTTGAAGGGGTAGACGGCTGTTGAGCGTGGGTGCGTAGTGATAACGATAATATTATTGCTGCACATACTATTGAGATAAGGGTTTTCATATGTAATAGTTTTATTAGTCAGTCACAATTACCCGGGCCATACCCAGATCGTTTCCAAAATTGAAATTCAAAAAATACATACCCGGGCTAAACCGATACATGGGGATCAGGTTCTTTCCTGGCTTAACGATTATATCAAGCACTGTCTGTCCATCAGTGTCTAGCATATTGAGATTGATCGGGGCGTTTGAGAGTATTGTCAGATCCTGCGAACGCCTGACGGGGTTAGGATAAAACTCCAGCGTAAGATCTTCAAACTCTGAAACGAATTTCTCATTACGATAAATTTCTAATCCGCCCCGGATAGTCCCTGCCACTATTGCAGGCTTTTTATCGCCAAACAATCTTGCGGATACCGGCCAGACTCTGCCAAGCGCAGATGACCGGTTCTCCTCAAGTATCGAATTATAAAAAATGTCTGTCACCCTATCATCGAAGGAAGCGTTTCTATAATCTTCGATGACTCCGATTTCTCCATTTTGATTGGAGATAATAAGATCTGTTTTTCCGTCATCGTTAAGATCATCGGCATAACAGGTCATTGATTGTCGGCTCACCGAGCTGCTGATGCCAAGGAAAGTGGAATTGGCTGAAGCGAAAGTAAGCGTGTTGCCGCTACTGGTGTTCCTGTAATACTCCAGGTTACCGGTGAACCGTCCCACCAGCGCATCCATCTTTCCGTCCATATTCACATCGGTGAAATGATAATTGTCAACGGTTGCCAGTATTAGATCGGCTACTACTCCATTGGATAAATCAAAAGTTTTGGTTACCGATTGGAAGAAGATATAAACATAGGTCAGTGAGTTTTCTTTTGCAGCTGAAAATGTAAGATCGGCCCGGCCATCGCTGTTCATGTCGATAAACTGCATTTTCATGTTGCGCACTTTCATTGAACTAAGGCCGAGGTAATCATCGGTAACAAAAGCAAATGAAGGTTCTATAATGTTGCCTATATTCCGATAAAAGGTGATGGTAGAAAAACCATCCGGTCCGGTAGCGTTGCTGATGAATAGATCCTGATCACCGTCCCCATCAATGTCTGTAAAAGAAGGGACTGCATTGTCACCGACTTCAATCATTTTGTCCTGAAGGAATGCCCGGTTGACAAGTCGGAAATCAGGCGTTTGCGCAGAACCAAAATTCTTGTATAGCCATGTTGAATTTTTGAATTCCTGGTCAAGATAGTCGCGCCTGTAAACATTTGGGGTAATGATCACATCCCCAACTCCATCAAAGTCTACATCTTCAAAAAAGGCACTGGGAAAAGTGAACATGCTCAACGGTTGAGATTCAGGAAACAGTTTAGCCGGAGCGATAACAGGGGCATCAACGGTCCCGTTATTTTGAAGCAGAAATATCTCTGAGCAATCACCTTCAGAATAGAATATGTCATGCACATTGTCCCCATTCATATCAGCCGCTAGCAATGCTTTACCACTGGCATGAAGTTCTTTGGCATTAGAGTTCGATTCGCAGCCATCTCCATTGTAAGCGAAATCTTCACATTGACATTGCGTGAAATTTCCCCAAGAGCGTGTAACGCGTTCAAAGTCTAATGAATCACATTTTCCATATCGTTCCATGCTGAAATTGCGATGATATTCAACACTGCCTGAACTTGAGAAGGTAACGTTGAGAATATCCAGGTCACCATCATGGTCAGCATCTATGAGTGCCGGAAGATCATCAAAACGCAATTGTACAGGACCTTTCACAGTCGATAGTTTTGATAACAGGGCAGTGCTTTGCCTTCCCTGATTATCATAGAAGTCGTATTGTTCCCAGCTTATTTTATCGGACGTTGATGTGTTCCGGTAAACTTTCATGCCGAATGGATCCCCGGTGAAAACGTCCTTCTTGCCATCACAATTGAAATCTACGAGCAGTAGCCAATTCATTAGCCCGTCCGGAAAGAGTTGTTCATAATCCGGGGCGTAACGCCATTGATTGTTTACATTCAGGAACGTAAGAACTTTTGTAGCCATCCGGTCATAGAGAACCAAATCTTCCTGGCCATCATTATCCAGATCCATTTTGCTGAATTGTGCAGCGTTGATCCCTCCGGCCCAGGCAAGGGGAAGTAACTGTCCGTTTACATCCCGTACCGGGATGCTCTGATCTGGTTTGAAGCTTATTTGTCCAATGACTGTTGAATACACAATCACCATCAACACGGTGATCTTGATTTTCATTGCTAAGGAAGGGTATAAGCGCTGTAGAGTCATCGATCAATTTTGAGAAAGGCGTTTCATTCCCCACCAGGCAACGGGGGCAAGAAAGAGAACAGAAGCCATACCCGGGAAGTAGGAGTAAGGTTCATCGATAAAAAATGGAAACACAAAATGGGCAAGCTCTGTTATCCCCATGGCAGCGAAGAATGTCCAGCCCAGATAATACCCGAAATCATATCGTCTCTTGATCAGAACTTCATGCCAGTGGTAAAGCATTGCTAGCGGCTGATATGAATGGGG
>CAZHQP010000025.1:0-3810 GCA_964534735.1 uncultured Roseivirgaceae bacterium | reverse complement strand
ATGCGCCTACCGAAACAATGACCAATGCAATCACTTCAAAAGATGCGATGTCAGGAGTTGGAACGCTGGTAATGTCGGCCAACCTGTCAAAGAAATTCATCGTCTTTTCTTCAACGCGGTGAATGATAAACAGAATAAGTGCGATCCAGTAGGGGAGTTTGATTTGCTCAAAACTTGGTTTTGCTTTCACAAACAGCCAGAGCAAGAACCCTGTTAGGAAGCCCGATGCAAAGATCAGGTCGGTTAATACCCCAAATGCCAAATAACCGACCGTCAGGATTGCAATCGTAAATACAAATGCTGCCACGACAACTTTTGGATTCTTACTCATAGCTGTTGTATTTTTTGTTAATGCTTCATTTCAGGTTTAAGGCGCTTAGTTTTCTTGAATACCTTGATAAGCAGGTACAGCACACTCAATGCGAGCCAGGTTATCACGAGTATCAAGTTGATTCGCTCCGCGTTCGGATAAAAGCCAGGATTGTCATAAACCGCTTTCGCGATTAACAGGATACAAAGAGTTAAGCCCGTATACGTAGAGTTGTACTCTTTCACAATTAGTCTTCGCCAGGCAAAGGATGAATCGAACACAGTTTTTCTAATGCCCGATAAGGAAGGAACCCAGCGATTTACGTCCGACATGTAGCGATCGTAACCATGTTCAAACTTTCGCATCAGAAAATCTTCCTCAGCCAGGACGATTGCCTGGTAGATAAAGAGTATCAATAGGGTAATGGCAACAAAGAACACCAGGTTGTTCGATGCCAGCCCAAGCCCTGATGCTACCAGGATATTACCGATGTACATCGGATTGCGCGTGTGCGAAAAGATTCCGTCTGTAACCAGATCGTCCGCATAGACTTTTCTATTGCGTCCACCCCGCACGATATACTTTAGCCCGATGGTTACAGCTCGGATTAATTGTCCGAATAAAGCACCACCAATTCCAAATGTTAATGCTGTCGTTGGGTTATCGAATACAACACGAGAGGGGATAAATACGCCCAGGAACAATACCGGCAGAATTGCATTGCGGTATGTGAATAAGAAATTTCCGATCCGTACCATACCTATTTAATTGCAACGATGCCCGAGAAATTATACCACTTGAGAAACACCTCTACATGCTTGAAGCCTGTATGAAGGAGCATTTCACGATTCTCCATCAACTTGTAGGGGATAAGCACATTTTCAAGTGCTTCGCGTTTCTGACTGATCTCAAGGTCTGAATACTGGTTTCTTCTTTTGAAGTCGTAGTAATATTTAATGAAGAGCCTGTTAAACAACGAGTCTTCCCCCAACACCTTTTCTATAAGTATCAGGCAACTGTTTTCATTCATTTGCTCGTAAATACTCTTGATCACTTTGTCGCGATACAGTGGACGAACGAATTGGAGTGTCAGGCACAGAATAACAACGGAAGCGTTTTTTATTTCGATCCCTTTATTCAAGTCTTGTGCTTCCAAAGAAAACTCGCGGGTCATACCTGCCTCTTCAAAATTTGAACGGCACTGTGCAAGCATTTCAGTAGAGTTATCAATGCCGACAAATTTTACATCCGGGCCAACAACCTTATCCAGGTTCATGAGGGTTGTTCCCGTTGAGCATCCAAGATCATAGATGGATGTGCCTGGTGTTGCAAAATCAGGTATGATCTCAGTCATCATCCGTTGCATCTCATCGTAGTAGGGCACTGAACGTGACACCATGTTGTCAAATACTTTTACAACAGCCTTATTGAATTTGAAGTCAGCGGCCTGGCTGATGTTGCCGCTGAATATTTCGTCTTTGCTCATATTAGTAAGCATTTTAAATAGTCGTTAGATAGTTATAGTTTCATTCGCTGTATGCGCACAGCATTTACAATGGCGAGCAAGGCAACGCCAACATCTGCGATCACGGCTTCCCATAGCGTAGCCACCCCGCCAGCACCTAATACCAGCACAATAGCCTTCACCACCATCGCCAGGATTATATTCTGCCACACGATGTTTCGGGTAATCCGACCCGCCTTGATTGCAGATACAATTCTGGAAGGCTGATCGTTTTGAATAACGACATCGGCAGTTTCAATTGTCGCATCACTGCCCAATCCGCCCATTGCAATCCCCGCATCGGCAAGTGCAACAACGGGAGCATCATTCACACCGTCTCCAACAAAAGCTATACGCAAACCTTCATCCTTTAGCAGTTGAACTTTCTCAACTTTACCTTCCGGCAGAAGATCTCCATAGGCTTCATCGATGTTTATTTGTTTGGCAACAGAATCGACAACAGATTGCTTGTCACCTGAAAGCATTACCGTCTTGATGCCTAATGCATGCATATCTTTTATCGCTTGGGCAGCATCTTCCTTGATCTCATCGGCAATCGTGATATAGCCAGCATATTGATTGTTGATGGCGGTCACTACAATGGTATCGGTTATCTGCTCGATCTCTTTTGGATAGTCAATGTTGAATTTCTTGAGCAGTTTCAGGTTCCCGGCAAGCATTTCTTTGCCCAGGATTGTTCCCTTCAATCCGTGACCTGCAATCTCCTCGACATTGGTCACGGTTACTTCGCCCAGATCTTTTCCGACATGATCGATGATTGCTTTGCCAATGGGATGGGTTGAACTTTTCTCCAAAGCGGCAGTCATTCTGGCCAGCGTCTTTTCATCATTGTCAACTGCGACAACTTTCTGAACTTTGAATACGCCCTTGGTGAGCGTACCGGTTTTGTCCATGACAACAGCATTCACTTTTGTCATAACGTCCAGGAAGTTTCCCCCCTTGAAAAGAATACCATTCCGTGATGCAAGGCCGATCCCTCCGAAGTATCCCAAAGGAATTGATACCACCAGGGCACACGGACAGCTGATCACCAGGAACACAAGGCCCCGGTAAAGCCAATCGTTGAATACGTAGTTATCTACAAAGAAGTAGGGAACTGTTACCAAGGCTAATGCAAGGAAGAACACGATAGGCGTGTAGACCTTTGCAAATCGCGAGATGAATAGCTGAGTCTGAGACTTTCGTGCTGTTGCATCCTGCACCATCTCCAGGATCTTGCTGAGCTTGCTGTCTTTGAAAAGTGATTTGACCTTAACTTCGCTTACCGTATTGAGGTTAATCATCCCGGCATATACAGTCTCACCTTTATACTTTGTATCAGGCTTGCTCTCACCGGTAAGCGCTGCGGTATTGAAAGAAGATTTCTCTGATAGGAGTTCACCATCGAGCGCAACCTTTTCACCGGGCTTAATTCGGATCACTTCTTCCAATTGAACCTCGGAAGGATTGAGCGTTTGTTCACTACCGTTTCGAATGACGGATACTTCATCCGGGCGAATGTCAAGCAAAGCTTTGATGCTGGCCTTTGCGCGGCTGATCGCTGAATCCTGGAACCACTCACCGATAGAGTAGAAGATCATCACCGCTACGCCTTCGGTATATTCCCGGATGTAGAACGCGCCCAGCGTAGCAACACTCATCAATACGAATTCATTGAAGAAGTCTGCACGTCTTGCTTTCCGAAAGGCCATATACAGAACTTTCCGGCCTGCAAGCAGATAAGCAATCGCATTTACAATTAAATCATACGGTTCGGGAAGCTTGTATTTGAAAGCATATTCTGCAATCAGCAACACGGCAAGAATTACCAATGCCCCTAAGAGGTCCCAGTGTGCTCGCCAACTGGTTGTGTCTTTTCCAATTTCTGAACCATGATCATGGCCATCATCATCTGCAGGTCCATTCTTAACTTTTTCTTCTTTGGGTCAACCCTGGGCGGTTGAACATACCCTGGTTCATTGGAAAATGCTCCAGT
>CAZHQP010000024.1:0-17797 GCA_964534735.1 uncultured Roseivirgaceae bacterium | reverse complement strand
TGCTGATCTGCCCCAGGTCGGTGGTGAAGCTCCGGCCCTGCTCGCCCATACTGCCCAGCGTAAAGCCAAACACCAGCGACAACAGCACAATGCCGAGCACGTAATCCCAATAGAATAATTCGTACCGCCAGTTTTTAGCGGCCAGTTTTTGTGTGTTCCCCCACGAGCCCCAGCACAGCATCGTAATGATGCAGAAGAAAACCGCGAGTGAATAGCTGCCGATGATGTACATAGTTTATAGTTAGGTTTTAGGTTTCTGTTATCGGTGAATTTTTCGTTGCGTAAAATCAAGTGCTTCTTTCAGGTTGTTGATAAACCATTCTGTTCCAGCCGGCCCTTCCTGTACGCGATACTCGTGATGCACCCATTCATCGCGAAGGAATGTATGGGCACAACCGCTGGATTGATAGTTCTTGCTTTTATCGGTGGTGTACATCAATACCCACATGCGCTCGAGCTTTTTCTTAGTGGTTTTGATAGCCTCTTTCCAGGCATCACAATCGATGGGCGAATCAAACAGTACACAGGATGTAAACGTCTCCGGAATAAGTGCACTTTTCAAGGCAGCTATACCGCCTTCTTCATACCCGATCAATGAGCGGAATCTCCAGCCATTACGTGCCCGGTATTTCTTTTCAACAGCAGGAAGAATGTCTGTTATGATGTTGTTTGAGTTGTTGACAAAGACCGTAATAACGGGTGTAAATGCACCGCATTCGATTGAGCTGTTAATAAATGAAGCTGTTTTTGTTTTTGCAGAAGCGTCCAAATTTCCAATTACATACAGTACCGGGTACAGGCGCTGGGTTTGTGCATACTCTGACGGAAGTATAACTTCATAATTTGCTTCTTTGATCAGCTTTATAGTCCCGGAAGAAATTTTAGGCCCGGGAGCCTTAACATCACCCCGATACGGCTTGCCTTCAAATGCATCGCTGATAAAATGTAATCCGTTTGGCAACACATCACGCCAGTACTGGAACTCATGGCCACCATTCCGTACCCGGAACTCGTGCGGAAAATTCCTGTCGCGCATCAGTATGTGCAGTTCTTCATTGCTGCGACATAATGTTTCTTCATCATCGCCATTGTCGATATAGATCTTGATGTTCTTTAGCTTACTCAGATCAGGCTGGGTCAGAATGTGGAAAGGCGAATGCTTCTTATAATGATCTGTTATTCTGCTCTCGCCTGTCGTGCCTGCCGCTCCAAACAACCTTCCCCACTGCTCATCCCAGCCTGATGCATCTTCAGTCATGTATTGCGCATCGGTACGAACGGAAATGCTCAACGGAACACAAACCGTAAATACATCCGGATTTCGTAACGGCAAAACCAAAGCTCCAAAGCCGCCCATTGAGTAACCCAATGTTGCGCGATGCTTGTTATCCGCTACCGTCCGGTATTGTTTATCGATAAAGGGAACAAGCTCCTGGATGAACATATCCTCATACATGAACTTGCCGGCATAATCGTTTACATAATAGTTCGTGAAGCCCTGCGGCATGACATAGATCATCGGGATGATCCCGTGCTTTTTAATTGCTGCATCTGTTACCTGACTTACCTGTCCGTATTCCAGCCAGGAAGATTCATTGTCGCCCAAGCCGTGAAGCAGGTAAACAACCGGGTATGATTTTTTTGACGAATAATAATCCTGAGGCAGAATAATGGAGTATTTAACGGGCTGGTTGAGAATCTTGCTGTCAATCGATAAACCTTCGATAATGCGTGTGTTATTCTGCGCCCGAACAGACAGAACAGTAAGCAATCCACTAAATATGAACAGCAGCTTTCTCATCGGCTTAAGCTCTCTTTTAAGTATGAGAATGATTCATAAAGTCCGTTCAGGAATGCCTGATGAGATTCAGCGCCCTGTCTTACCCGGTATTCATAGCCATCGGTACCTTCTTTGATCAGCTTTATAGTCCCGGAAGAAATTTTAGGCCCGGGAGCCTTAACATCACCCCGATACGGCTTGCCTTCAAATGCATCGCTGATAAAATGTAATCCGTTTGGCAACACATCACGCCAGTACTGGAACTCATGGCCACCATTCCGTACCCGGAACTCGTGCGGAAAATTCCTGTCGCGCATCAGTATGTGCAGTTCTTCATTGCTGCGACATAATGTTTCTTCATCATCGCCATTGTCGATATAGATCTTGATGTTCTTTAGCTTACTCAGATCAGGCTGGGTCAGAATGTGGAAAGGCGAATGCTTCTTATAATGATCTGTTATTCTGCTCTCGCCTGTCGTGCCTGCCGCTCCAAACAACCTTCCCCACTGCTCATCCCAGCCTGATGCATCTTCAGTCATGTATTGCGCATCGGTACGAACGGAAATGCTCAACGGAACACAAACCGTAAATACATCCGGATTTCGTAACGGCAAAACCAAAGCTCCAAAGCCGCCCATTGAGTAACCCAATGTTGCGCGATGCTTGTTATCCGCTACCGTCCGGTATTGTTTATCGATAAAGGGAACAAGCTCCTGGATGAACATATCCTCATACATGAACTTGCCGGCATAATCGTTTACATAATAGTTCGTGAAGCCCTGCGGCATGACATAGATCATCGGGATGATCCCGTGCTTTTTAATTGCTGCATCTGTTACCTGACTTACCTGTCCGTATTCCAGCCAGGAAGATTCATTGTCGCCCAAGCCGTGAAGCAGGTAAACAACCGGGTATGATTTTTTTGACGAATAATAATCCTGAGGCAGAATAATGGAGTATTTAACGGGCTGGTTGAGAATCTTGCTGTCAATCGATAAACCTTCGATAATGCGTGTGTTATTCTGCGCCCGAACAGACAGAACAGTAAGCAATCCACTAAATATGAACAGCAGCTTTCTCATCGGCTTAAGCTCTCTTTTAAGTATGAGAATGATTCATAAAGTCCGTTCAGGAATGCCTGATGAGATTCAGCGCCCTGTCTTACCCGGTATTCATAGCCATCGGTACCTTCTGTTCGGATCTTTGTAAACAGGTTTTCATACCCTTTATAGCTGCTACTTTTATCTGTCGCATCGAGGTAATAGAATACGGTTGAAGAAACAGCCGGGGCAGCTTCCGGTAATGCAGCACTGTAGATGAAACAATCGCTGAACAGATCAGATTCATTGGCAATGCTGAGTGCATTTATTCCGCCAGCTCCATTGCCTGCAATGACGCGATTCACCCGAAGATCTTTTGTACGGAAGTTTTCATCCACATAACCAATAAGTTCCTGCATGAATTCTGAATCCACAGCTTCACCCGCTTTGATCTCAACTACAATTGATTTTGCAATTTTTGAAGTAGCCATTCCTTCACGTAAAAGTGAAAGCGCGTCAATAAGATTATCATGATAGTCACCAGCCGGTGAGTCGTGAATGAAATAGAGTACCGGATAATCAAGACCGCTGGTTTCATAATCAGCGGGCTTCAGAATGTTCACCCCTGTACCTTCGACCGTTTCATTCTGAATATCTGTGTCATTGATCAATGAAGTTATTGGTGCCGGAGCAGGTTCAGCGGGGTGCGGAATGCCCTGAAATGCATTACTGATAAATCTCAATGCTTCCGGGTATGATTTCTTCCAGTAATCAAATGAATGACCTCCACTCCTTACCCGATATTCATGATCAATTCCGTTACGCTGCATGAGCGAGTGCAGACTGTTGCTGGTGAAAATCAGTGACTCTTCATCGTCACCACAATCAATCAGGATATGCAGATTATCGTATGCCGTAAGATCTGCCTGATTAAAAAAATAAAACGGACTTCTTTGCTTGAAGTAATCCGAAAGCCGGGCCGCTCCTGAAATTCCTTTAGCAGGCCCAAAGTTTGGTGCCCACTGATTATCAAATGAAGATTGTGATTCCGCAAGATATTGTTGATCGGTACGGAACGACATACTCAGCGGAATACTGACGGAAAAAACTTCCGGATGCATAGCTGGAAGAATAAGCGCACCATAGCCGCCCATCGAATAGCCCATTACGGCACGTTGCGATTTATCTTTCTTGGTGCGGAATCTTGAATCAATCTCCGGAACGAGTTCTTCCACAAACATATCCATGTAGGGAAAAGTACCGGTGTACTTGTCAATGTAGTATGAATTAAATGCTTGCGGCATCACAAAAATCATTGGCCCGGTTTCAGCAGTCTGTTTATCAGAATAAAACTGGATTCCTCCATTCTTAAACCACGCGGTTTCATTATCGCCATAGCCATGAAGCAGATAGACTACCGGATATGAATCCTGTGAATCATTATAGCCTTCCGGTAACAGCACCGCATATTCAATAGGCCTGTTCAACAGTGTACTTTGCAAAACCTGATCTTCTAAAAGCAGGTGAAATTCTCCCGGAACCATTTTAGGCTCATCTTCACTGCAGCCTGGTGCGAGCACCATGATCAGTGCAACCAATGCGCTCAATACATATCTTCCCCGCTTATCGCTCATCACTTATTGTTATTTGGATTTAGTACTACTGCCGGTGCATCACTGTACGTGACTACCGATTTTAAATACATTCTGAAATCAGGGTTCTGGTTAATCCATTTAATCTCTATTTTATGATCACCCTGGGGCAAAGTGTAATTATGGTAGATGTCGTACTTGCGAACGATATAGTCGAACGGCATTTTGAGCTGCTCGGTCTTCACACCATCCACATACACATCCAGCAATGCGATGTAATCGCTCTTACTTACTCCACATACACTCTTAACATTGCCCAGCACCACCACTCCATTACCTTTAAAATTCACAACAATTGGTTCTTCAAGGTGATCGACACGAATCAGCAATTCAGAAGCCGGATACAATCCTGTGAAAGACTCTTCAAAGCGCAGCGTTTCCGGTTTCTGAACTTTAATGTTGATCACTGAATCTGCAACCGAACCCCCATTTCTTTCAACTACTTGTAAAGCATGTTTATAGCTCAGCGCGTAAATCTCATTGAGCGAAATGTTCATGTACGGGAACTTCAATCCTTCTGCTTCTTCGATTGCAGGCTTCCAGTATTGGGGAATATTCTTATAACCAATCATCACACCCAGGATACCCGCTGCAGTTGCCGGGTTACAATCTGAATCCTGACCGCAGCGCGTGGCTACGTCCATCGTTTTAAAGAAATCCTTTTCTCCATATAACAAGCCCATCACCACGTAAGCGGCATTCAGGCTCGCATCGATGTTAAATGCATTGAACACACCTTCCGAGCAGCCTTTGTCGGATGAATGCTTCTTCTCAATTTCGAACCAGGCTTTTTTCCAGTCGTCCGGATATTGCTTGTGCCAGGTAATAACATCCGCAATGGTCTTATAAAATTTGCTTTCCGCAGGAATAACTTTTAATGCCTGCTCGATAACCGTATTCATGTCATTGGTAACATACGCAGCGGAATACATAGCCGACATGAATGCTCCACCATAAAATCCATCACCATAGTTCATGATGTGCCCGATGCTGTCGCAGATGGTCGATGATGCGTTAATCATGCCCGGAGTCATCATTCCGGCAAAGTCGGCTTCAATCTGGAAGTCAATGTCATCGGCATGCGGGTTATTCTTCCAGTGCCCGGATGCCGGTGGCATAATCCCGTTCAGAATATTATAACGTGCTGCCTGGTTGGCGTGCCACAGTTTATAATCATCTTTCGCAAAGCTTATTGCAAATGAATCAACGGGTGCATCCAAGCCATATTTCTCTAAGATTTCCACGAACGTCATGTCGATGTAAACATCATCGTACAGACCCGGGTCAATTTCAAACGTCTCTTTTATATAGTGATCGTGCCAGATGATCGGCTGATAATCCTGAATGAGTGTTCCTTTGAATTTAAATTCAGTCGGTCCGCCATACGTGCAACCAATAGTTTGTCCGGCCCAACCACCCCGGATCTTATCTTTTAACGCTTCCGCAGAGATGGAGAATTTCTCCGGCAATGATGAAGTAACAACTTCCTCTTTCGTGCAGGATATTACACTCAATATAAAAACAACTGCGATATAATAGATTCCGTTCTTCATTATTTCACTTCACTCATTGGAAGATTGCTCTTCGGTTCGTTTTCAGAATACACAATCATGTCATTGATGCGGTATTCATATCCCGCATCCGGATTGATCCATTTCAATTTGATCGTATGCTTGCCTTCCGGCATTTGATAATTCCAGGATGGTTCCAGCCTGCGGGCTGTGTTCATCATCGGCAGTGATAACGTGTCGGTCACAATGCCATCCGTATATACATGCATTTTAGCTACGTAGGCGTCTTTTATTTCAGCCAGACCTAGTGGTTCTGAACCATACGTACGTTTTGAAATGCGATCAATGTAATCCGGATCAATTTTGCCACGCTTCACCATGTTTCCGTAAAGCAGGTAGCCGTTTCCTGTAAATTCCAATGTGATTTCATCTGTAAATGACTTATCAACTTTACTGCGCTCAACCAGAAATGTCTTTTCAAAATTCTGCTCAAAGGCTACAGCAACAGGTTTTGTTAATGGAATTGTTACTTCATCATCCGCAGTCTTTCCGCCTTGTTTCTCGATCATCTTCAATGCATGATCGAAGCTCCAGTCATACGCTTTTGCGAGCGAAACATCCGTGCTTTCAAAATTGTCGTTTTCAATTTCCTGTAACGGCTTCAGCCAGAAGGAAGGGATCTTATCATAACCTAACATCACCCCTAATACTCCGCCAACCGTTGCCGGATTGCAGTCAGCATCCTGTCCACAACGCGCGGCAATGTCGACCGACTTTGTAAAATCACCTTTCCCATACAACATCCCGATCGCTACATATGCCGAGTTGATCTTTGCATCAATGTTAAATCCGAGGAATGCTCCTTTCGGACAGCCGATATCCAGGTTCCATTTCTTCTGAACTTCGAACCAGGTTTGTTTCCAATCGTTGGGATACTGCTTATGCCATGCGATAACATCCGCAATGCAATCGTGAAATTTTGTTCCTTGTGGAATCGTTTGAATCGCCTGTTCAACAATGTAATCCGGATCGTTCGATACAAACGCCAGTGAGTACATGGCCGATACGAATACTCCGCCATAATAGCCATCACCACTGTTCATGATGTGCCCTACCCGATTCGCAATGTCAGTCGCTGCGTTCACCATTCCTGGTGACATAAATCCGATAAAATCAGCTTCGATCTGAAAGTCAATATCATCGGCATGAGGGTTGTTTTTCCAGTAACCCGATGCAGGCGGCATAATACCATTTAAGATATTATAGCGTGATGCCTGGTTTGCATGAGCTAAATGATAGGCCGTATTCGACCAGTGATGCGCAATCGAATCCGCGCTTGCATCCAGTCCATGCTTTTGGAATGCCTGCACAAAATTCAGATCGGTGTAAATATCATCGAACAATCCCGGTTTTTTATCCCACCAGTATTTAACGTAATGCTCATTCCAGGGAATATTCATTTTATCATCAATCAAAGATCCCTGGTATTTAAACTCTACCGGTGCACCATATACAACGCCAATGGTTTGTCCGGCCCAGCCGCCTTTTATTTTATTTTGAAGCGATGCTTTTGAAAGTGTGATTGAGCCTTTTGACAAAACATCATCGCCCGATGTTGTAGCTTCCGGATTACAACCGGAAGTCACCACACCGACAATCAAAAGAAATAACCCAATTTTAAAACCAATCAACTTCATACTATTTCTCTTCAAACTTATAAACACTCAGCTCAGTAATTGAAGTAAATCCCGATACCTTCTTTGTGTATTTATTCCAATGATCCTGAATAGCGGCATCGCCTATGATGCGGATCGCTTTTGTTTTTACCGGAGCAAAGCTGATTACGTACTCCACAAAATGCGGTTGAAAGAATACAATGTCCGTTTTTGGTAAAGGTGGATTGATTATGGTCTTCTCAACCGGTATCCATTTTCCCTCTGCATTTTTATACTGAATATTTAACGAGGTAAACCAGCCACCAAACTCTTCCATGCCGCCTGTGAAGAAACCGATCATATCGATATACTGTTCTTCTTTCCATTCATAGCCATAATAATCCACTTTTGGGATTTTAGCTTTTGCAGCAAGGCTATAGAAAACCGAACCTGTGCCATTGAACTTTCCATCGCGAAGGATATCATCCGGTTTGGTAGCATACATTGACTTGCCGAACGTTACCCACGCGGAGTCAATAACCTTCCAGTTCAGCTCGCTCACATTCGACAGAACCGTAGCTGCTGACGCTGCAATGTTTTCTGTACGGACTAACAACTCAAAGTCTTTCTTTAAAAACTTCTTGCCATTATCGAGTTGTACAGTGATTTTATATTTCCCCGGAGTTGTTGGTGTTCCTGAAAGCTTGCCTTTATCGAAGCTCACTCCTTTTGGAAGCTCACCACCCAACAACTTCCAGTTATACTTCTTATTAGCATCGCTGTAAAAGACAAAGTCTACAGGTTTATTTACTTCCATTCGTGGCGCAGGGCCAACATAAAATTCAACCGGCACATCAAATGTTGCTGCCGTATTGATCGTAACTTTTTCAGCGCCCGGTTTTCCGGATACCGAACCACCTTCCGCCTTTATCAGATTGAGAGACACCGCTAACGTACGGTCAATCATATCCTGGATACTTGCATCCGGTAACTCATGCCGTGTGATATTAATGTATGTATCGTTAAATGGTTTTGTCCAACCTTCAATCGGCAGGTAAAGATTCGCAGGCAAGCCTTTAAATCCATAAACAATTCCAAGTAAGCCAGCTACCGTTGCCGCCTGATTGTCGGCATCAAATCCCATCGCGCAGGATAGATCAAGTGTACTTTGAAAATCCCCATTGCCGTAGAGCATCGCTAAAATTCCGCAGGCACCATTTAGGTTTGCGTTCCAGATGGTTTTAGTCAGGTCAGGTTCGTTGATATAGTATTTCTCGGCCATCTCCTTCCATGCATCCTGCCACTTGTTTGGATATTTCTTATGCAGTGCGATCATATCACGGATCGTTTGTGCATAGCGGCCATTTGGCGGAAGTTCTTTTAAGCCGATGTCGATCAGCTTGCGAACATCTTTTTCAAAAAATGCAGCTGCATACATCGCTCCGTAATGAACGGTTGGCTCCGCACCCCATTCATCACTGGTAATTAAGGCAGCCCAGTCAGATTTCTGTGCAGAGTATTTGATCATGCCCGGAGCGGTATACGCCCAGATCTCGTTGATCAGTTGCGGATCGATCTGAAACCAATGCGGGTTGATATTCTTATCACCGGTAAAAGGAGGCGTGTAACCGAAGTGCATTAACCCCAGCGCACCCCGGTTAGCGAGCCAAACCCGATCCCGGATGTGAAACATCCAGGCATCGCGCATTTGTTCGTACGTTGGCTCGTATCCATACTTTTCCATGGTGAGCAAATACATGTATTCAACGTCTGTGTCATCATCGGAAAATGCACCTTTATATTGCTTGAGCTTATCTAAATTCTTCGTGTAGCCATAAGGCCATTTACTTTCATCGCCCGGAGCATTCACATATTTATTCTCGTGCGGCAGGCCGTAAATGTTACCGATCATTTGTCCGATCCATGCACCGGCTATCTTATCACGCAATTCAGCCTTCGAAATGGTTTTGGTTTGCCCGAAAGCAGCTGAAGTAATAAGTACAGCAATTAAAACTGATATAGAGAATTTGAACTTCATGCTTACGGATTTTGAATAAGATTAGGATTCACATTTAGAATAGACTGCGGGATCGGGAAAAGCTTTCTATTTGGTGCAGAGGCCGGCTTGTTTGTCCACGTACTTCCCCAAACACCAAACCGAATTTGATCCGTACGCCTGCAGCCTTCCCACGCAAACTCGCGGCCTCGTTCATCCAGTAATTCGGAAGCAGTAATATCGCCTGCCGTGTAAACCGGCAGATTGGCCCGGGTCCTGATCTTTTGCAATTCAGGATCGTCAATAAATTCGCTTGTGCGGCCTAATCTCCAAAGCGCTTCAAGTTTGGTGTACAGCACATCAGCATAACGGAACAACACAAAGTCGTTCTCCATGTCATTATCATAGTACTGAAGATTTTCCTGGTACTCATATTTCGCGCAGCGCGCGCCCTCCCATTTCTTACGGCTGTCATAGTTGGCAATGGTTGGAGTATAAATGAATGGTTCGCCATCTATAATGATTGGATTACCGGCTTTATCATATTGCTGACCATACAGGAATGCATTTCTGCGAACATCAGCGGCAGCATATTTATTGAAGAAATCCGGTTCCAATACAAAACCATCCCAAGGCTCTCCGATAAAGTTGAACGTTGCCCGGCTTGAGGTATTGAGCGTAAGGGTCCACCAGTAAAGATGATCATTAGTGAGTAATGAGTTCATTACGATCACGAACATGTTCTCGGTTGAGCCTTCGTTCTGAACCTTGAAGTTGTCGAAGTAATTATCTTCGAGGCTGTACGCGCCAGAAGCAATAATCTCATCACAGGCAGCATTTGCCTCCTCCCATTTCTCTTCGCCAATCCATTCCTCCGCACTCATGTAAACTTTCGCCAGCAGCATATTAGCCATACCTTTTGTAACACGGCCATAATATTCGGGTGTTGGTTGCTCCTGCAAGAACCCAATGTTACTGGTGATTTCTTCGACCAGGTAATCATAGATAAACTGACGGTTCTTTTGCGGTGGCGCTCCACGTTCCGTGTAATCAATGCTGAAGGGAATATTTCCCCAGGCATCGGCAGCCCAGTAATAAAAGAATGCCCGGAGTAATTTGATCTCGGCAAGAACTTTGTCTTTACCCGCGAACTCAATCGGACTACCCTCCACTACGTAAATTACTTCGTTACATGCACTGATGCCTTCATAAACAAATTCCCATGACTGACGCAGAATCTTATTAGTGTTGGTGAACGTATGCTGCTGAAGTTCCTTCCATCTGCCCTGCTCCAACCACTCTCCATTATCACGGGCTGGGATAATTAACTCATCGGAAGCATTCTCAGTAAGAGACCAAAGCATCTGCTCTTCCGGATAGGGCTGAAGCAATGTATATGCACGACCCGCGTACATGATCACATCTTGCTCCGTTTTAAAAAAGCCATCGCCCGGAACAAGCGAGTAAACATCTTCCGACAAATCAAAACAGGAAGTTGATGTTAACATCAGTGTGCCTGTCAGTAAAATAATAAGTATCTTTTTCATATCGCTTTCGGATTATGATTAAAATGTTGCTGTTAAACCAAGTGTCAGCGAAGTGGTGCGGGGGTAATATCCTAACCCATCAATACCCGGCTCAAGTCCTTGCTGATTGACTTCGGGATCAATTCCTTTATATCCGGTAATCATGAATACATTTTGCGCGGCAGCCTGTACAGCCAAACGTGAAATGAATTTGGAATTGAGGTTGAAGTTATAGCCTAAGGCAATGTTATCCAGCTTCAGGAATGTTGCATCTTCAATATAGCGTGAAGAGTAAACAACAGCCTTATTTTTATCAGGCAACCCAATCGTAGAGTGCGCAACATTTTTAAGACCTAATCCATACCACGTTTCATGATAGAGCCTGTAGGAGTTTAGTACTTTGCCACCCAAGCCAGCACGGAAGGTGAAATTCAGGCTGAAATTTTTATACGAGAAAAAATTACCCCATCCGATTACGGCAATTGGGTTAGCCGTTCCGATCTTTTCCCACTTATCCGGATCAACCTGACCAACGGGGTTTGCATTCTTAAATGTTTCATTTCCATCCTCATCTAAACCAAGGAATATCGGACCGTAGAATGTACCAAGTTCCTCGCCTTCCTTGAGTAGCTGACTGTAAACTCCGATTGTTCCGCCAACAAAACCGCGTTGATACGAATCTTGAGTAAACTCTTTATTGGTAAGCTTTTCAAGAAAATTTTTGTTGTGCGATGCGGTGAATGTAGATGACCAACTAAAGTTTTGTCGCTTTATAAGTTGCGCATTGAGTGCAAGTTCAATCCCTGTATTACTGGTGGTTCCTACATTGGCAAATAGTTTATTAACGAGATATGGCGGAACATTCACATCAAACACCCAAACCAGATCTACTGTTTTTCGGTTGTAAAAATCAATCGCTCCGCTTAGTCTTCCATTTAGCATTGAAAAATCAACTCCGGCATTGAACTCATGCTTTTCCTCCCACTTCAAATTCGGGTTTGGATTTTGCCATGGCCCATATGCCGAAATCCATTGTCCATTGTAATAGAAGCTGCCACTTTTATCAAATAATAAGAGCGAACGATATGGATCAAAGCTCTGGTTTCCGGTAACTCCATATCCCACACGAACTTTCAGGCTACTGATCCAATCAATTGAATTCATAAAGCCTTCCTGATCCATCCGCCATCCAACGCTTACAGCCGGGAACATGCCCCACTTATTATTGACGCCAAACTTGGTTGAACCATCCCGTCTTACAGAAACAGAGGCCATGTATTTTTCTTTGTAATTGTACATCACCCGCCCGAAAAGGGAAATAATCTTGTAGGCATTCTTGTAAGAATCCAGATCACCCAAACCAGCTTTAAAATAAGAGCCGGCTGAAAGATTATTATATGTGAACAAATCTGTGTCAAATCCGCCATTGCTTACGTACGATCCGTTCTCATCGAAAGTCTGGTATGAGTATCCTCCAACAGCCTGAAAATTATGATCCCCAAAGGAAGTGCCGTATGAAAGTGTACTTTCAAATAAGGTGTTATTATTTCTTCCGTTTGAGATCTCAGCTTCACCGGTAGGCGTATTAGGATAATACCGGGTTTTATAAGATGATTCCTCCCAATCTGCCCGGAAAGAGGATATAAAATTTTCCCATTTCAATTTATCGGTAATGTTTAACGAAGTCCGCAAGGCAATAATCAAGTCATTGCTTTTGCTTTCGCGCTTGCGCTCTTTCAGCATCGCTACGGGATTGCTGTAATCCAACGCCTGCTTGTACGAATAGCCTCCTTTAGTCGGATCAGAATCATCATACACAGGTTGTGTAGGGTTTTGAATAAACGCCTGACGGAAGATCTCTGTATTGGCGGGTTTAGCTGTCCGGATGTTATTGGTAATCGTCAGATCGAACTTCAACCTGTCTTCAAATGCTTTTTGCTGAATGTTGGTCTTAAACATCAGTCTCTGGGCATCATTATACTTCAGTAAGCCCTCTTCATTACTGTGCATGATAGAAGTGCGATGCGATACCTTATCTGTTCCGCCCGACAACGACAATGTTTGCTGATAGCTGATGGGCAGATCGTTCGTGATCTCGTCAAACCAGTTTGTACTGTGTCCGAATAAGGATGCAGCTGCATTTTCGGGCGCATAACGATTGACAGCCGACTCGAATTCCTTTGCTGAAAGATTCTCAAAAGAACGTGGAGCTACCTGTGTGGATAGTTGAGCAGAGTATTCGAGGACTGGTTTACCCGCCTTTGCTGATTTTGTTGTGATGATGATAACCCCGGCACTCCCTCGTGTTCCGTAGATGGCAGCAGCGGAACCATCTTTCAGAACGTCAAAAGATTCAACATCGAGGAAGTTAACATTTTTAAGATCGGCTGATATCACACCGTCAACAATGATCAGCGGACTTTGGCTACCCTGAAGCGAACTAATACCGCGCAGGGTTATCTGGTAATTTGCACCCGGTTGTGCTCCGGCAGGTTTGATAATGCTTAAGCCTGCAATTTTTCCCTGTACTAAACCCATCGGATCACTGTACACCCCACTGTTAAAATCTTTAGCCTTAACAGTAGCCACAGCTCCGGTAACTTCTTTTTTTGTTGTTGTACCATATCCCAGAATAACTACTTCATCGAGGGATTGAGTTGATTCTTTAAGCTCAATATCAATCCTGGTATTGCTGCTGGTGACGATCGTCTCAACGTTTTCATACCCGATAAACGAGAACACAAGCACACTTCCTACCGGAACATTAAGTGCATAGTTGCCTTGCGCATCCGTCATCGTACCGATTTGTGTATTCTTTACCATTACACTAACGCCCGGCATTCCTTCCTTACCCGGCTCTTTCACCGTACCGGTGATGTCGATATTTTCTGATTGAGCCTGAGCTTGTATGGTCAGCAGCATGAAGCATGCAATGCATAGCTGTACAATTAACCGGTTGATCTTACTTCCTGTAATATTTTCTTTCATAGCCAACAGTTATTTTTCAACTTCCAATAACACCAATTCGTTTCTGAACGGAATGGATGATTGCGCACCCATTCGCGTAACCGTAATGGCAGCAACACGCGTTGCGGTTTTTACAGCTTCCTGGATCGATTTACCTTCCGCCAAACCAACACAAAACGCACCGCTGAATGAGTCACCGGCTGCGGTTGTATCAATCGCAGTAACTTTTGTTGCATCAACGGTGTAGTACTGATCTTTTTCTTTCACGAAAGCGCCTTGTGCGCCCATCGTGATCACAACATTATCAACCCCTTTATCACTGATGAGATCAGCTGCTTTACGCGCGCTGGTCCAATCCGTAACTTTTATTCCCGAGAGCATTTCTGCTTCGTGCTCATTGGGCGTGATCACATATAAACATTTCAAAAGTTTTTCAGATAAGGTTCTTGCCGGTGCGGGATTTAGAATTACCGGGATGCCTTTTTTGCTGGCAAGCTCTGCTGCGTACTCAACTGTTTCAATCGGGATCTCCAATTGCATGAGTACAAAATTGCCGGTTTCAATTTCAGCCTTCGCGCTTTCAATATCAGCGGGTGATAAGCTGCCGTTTGCACCGGATGCTACCACAATGCAGTTTTCACCGTGTGAGTCAACAGTTATTAACGCAACACCGGAAGGATTTTTCGCATCGGAGAAAATATAATTAGTATTAATACCTTCAGAATTGTATAGCTCAACGGATTGTTTTCCGAACACATCATTCCCCGTTTTTGAAATGAACGTTACTTTACCGCCCTGTCGCGCGGCCGTTACTGCCTGGTTAGCTCCTTTACCTCCCGCATTCATTAAAAACGTTCCACCCAATACAGTTTCACCGGGTGTAGGAAGCCTGTCGGTTTTAATAACCATGTCTGTGTTACAGCTTCCGATTACAATGATTTTTTTCATAGACTCTCGTGGAATAGGTACTTCAAACGTATACACTTCAAACGATTGAATTCTTCAAAAAATGGCTCATTATAGTAATTACAAATAAAAATATGTATTTATAATACATTGATAATCAAGTTTTTATAAATCATAATATTATAAAATATAACATATACACCATACGATCAATCTACTCAGTTCACACGCTAAAAATTTCAGGAAACGGTTGCAGCTTCCCGTGGGGAGAAGCGCGAATTCAACCTGAATTCCTTGAAATAGAAGGATATTAAAACTAAAAAAGACTACAAGATGCAGCCTTTACCTGAATGTGCGTTACCGCTGAGGGAAAATTTATGAAGACAACTTATAGACAACATCCAGTACTGTCCCGTCTACCCATTTAACAACCGCAACAATTTCCTTTTCGAATTTTTGCTTTGCCGGAACACCACAGATTTTTTCAGCTTCTGCTTTTAATTCCTGGATAGTTTTAATCGGCAGATCACTGCCTTTTACTCTTTCAATAAGATCTTTCCGCAAGGGATTGATCGCAATGCCACGTTCGGTTACAATGACATCAATCAATTCACCCGGGCCACAGATGGTAGTCACTTCATCACGAATCACCGGAATGCGGTCTCTGAATAACGGAACCGGAAGAATAGTACATTTTGCAAACAAGCAATTTTGCCAGCCTCCTATGCCATGGAGTAACACACCATCAGAATGTGTAACTACATTCGCATTGAAATTTACATCAACTTCTGTCGCACCCAGGATCACTACATCAAGCATAGAAGCAAAATTTCCCTTACCGTGGTAATTGTAGCTCGTAAACGGACTTGTATTAACATGATTCGGATTTTCGCGCATCGATTTCACACCATCCAGATCAAATGTCTGGCCATCGAGAATGTAATCCAACAAACCTTCGTTCAGCATGTTCACGAGGTACGTGTTGCTTCCGCCTCGCGCAAAGCGAGCTTTCATACCCTTAGCTTTCAGCATATCAGCAAAGTAGATCCCGATCGACAGTGAAGTTCCGCCCGCTCCAGCCTGGAATGAAAAGCCGTCTTTAATAATGCCGGCATGCTCACAAAACTTTGCTGTCATCTCAGCGAGCAGCAATCGGTCCGGACTTTTGGTTATCTCTGTGGTTCCTGAAACGATCTTCGATGGTATTCCAACCTGATCAACTTTTACAACATGATCCACATAGTTTCCCTGGATCTGCCACGGCACACACGGAAACGGAACGAGATTATCCGTAACAACAATTACTTTATCTGCGTACTGCGAATCCGCTAGTGCAAAGCCTAACAAGCCACATGCTGCAGGACCATCAACGCCATTCGCATTACCAAAAAAATCTGCTGAAGGTGCAGCAATCACCGCAATATCAATCTCAACTTCTCCATCCTGAACCGCCTGGTATCTTCCGCCATGCGAACGCAGCACACCCACTCCTTTCATTTTTCCTTCAGACGTGAACCGCCCAAGCTGCCCGTTCATACTGCCTTCTATGTGATGGATGGTTCCATCCTCCAGATACTTTATTAATGGCGCATGACATTCAAAGGATGCTGACGGAAACCAGATCAGATTTTTAACACCCAACTCTTTCGCGATATCAAAGATCTGTACGGCAACCACATCACCGTTTCTAAAATGATGATGCGTGGAGATGGTCATGCCGTCTTTCAATCCGGATTTAATCAACGCTTCTTTTAAAGATGAAACAAGCTTGTTACCATCTTCCGGAAAATCAGCACACGAAGAAATGCGGGGACCGAATTTCCTTCCATCAGGTTTATGCTTACCAATGCCCTTATAAGGAACAACAGGCTTGCCGTTCACTTCTGCAGGAACAGCACGGCCAATTGCATTTACAACAAGCTTTTCGGATTTACTCATACTTCGCCTCTGAATTATATTCTTGCTTCCAATTCACACTCAACTTTTCCAAACAAACGGCCAGATCAATTGTCCGCTGAGCGCGTTTTACGACAGGGGCATCAATCATTTTCGTGCCTAATGAAACAACGCCCAATCCTTTTTTGGATGCTTCATCAAAAGCAAGGATGATCTTCTTCGCCTTATCAATCTCCTGTTCATTCGGTGCAAAATTTTCATGAATAACTTTGATCTGCCGCGGGTGAATGCAGCCCATCCCTTCAAATCCAAGCGCTTTCGATTGAAGCACATTTTTCTTTAACGCTTCCATATCACCCACATCCGAGAACACAGAATCAATCGGCTGAATGCCAACAGCTTTACATGCATTAATTACCATACTTCTCGCAAAGAGTGATTCTGTTCCTTCCGGAGTCCGGCTTACGCCCAAATCAGCGGTATAATCTTCTAATCCTATCGCGATAGCAACCACATTTTTTGCAGCCTTCGCAATCTCAAATGCATTCATCACACCTAACGCACTTTCGATAATCGGCATGAGCCAAACCGGGTTGTTAATTTTTAACTTGTTTTGAATGGCCAGGATATGGTTATTCACTTCGTGAAGTTGATGCGCACTTTCACATTTTGGAACCAACACAACATTCACGTTATGCGGAATGATATAATCAAGGTCGTTAAGTCCGGCAGGCAGTTGATTGATCCTCACCATTCGCTCTACACCCATAAAATCAATTGCACGAAGTGCATTCCGGACTAAAAACCGCGCTTCACTTTTTTTATCGACTGCAACCGCATCTTCCAGGTCAAGAATAATAGCATGGGG
>CAZHQP010000023.1:0-17816 GCA_964534735.1 uncultured Roseivirgaceae bacterium | reverse complement strand
TCGTCTCTCCAGCATAAACCGCTTACCCGCAAACGGGCCCGGTTCGTATAAATTTCAGGGATTTTGGACGGCATTCCGGTTACACTTGTTAATGATTTGTTATGTAGGATGATTCGTTATTTAAGGCCGAAATAATCTCTTAAATTTCGAATGTTATTGGCAACATTGTTGTTACAGACTTATTAACTTTGAAAAAAATTAAGATATGAAGAAGTACGCGATTTTAGGAATTCTGCTGCTGTTCGTTTCGGTAGCATTTGCTCAGGAAGCGAAGGTTGAGCCTCCGGTTATTAAAACAGATGGCCCGATCCTGACATTGGAAAAAAACACCCACGATTTTGGTGACATCTACCAGGGCGATGTAGTTGAACATACTTTCAAGTTCACAAACACCGGCAATCAGCCGTTATTGATCACTAATATCACAACATCCTGCGGATGTACAACACCTACCTGGCCGCGTGACCCAATCATGCCGGGTGGAAAGGGTGAGCTTAAAGTTGGCTTTAACAGTGCCGGAAAGATCAATAAGCAGACGAAAGTGCTTCCGATCATTTCAAACTCGATCACCGATGCATCGATCACGTTTACAACAAACGTTTTGGATAAGAAGCCTCAATAATAAATACGTAAGATATGTTTAAAGCCATCCCAAAAGGATGGCTTTTTTTTGGTTCGTGTACCAGCAAACTGATTAAAACTTAACCGTGGTTTGTGTCCTTACATACCATGAGCAATTATTACTTCTTGCCATTAAAAATTCCAATCGCCAGAAACACCCAGCCAAAGATCAACAACACACCACCGAAAGGCGTGGCCATGGCAAACGCAGTGGAGTTTGTGAAGCAAAGCAGGTATAAGCTTCCGCTGAAAAGCAAGGTGCCGGATAAGATAAAGATCGAAGCAATCTTGAGATATTTTGAAATTATGTAGTGCTGGAGAATGCCTGTCACCAGCAAAGCAAACGCATGGTAGAACTGATAGCGAACAGCCAGTTCGTAAGTCTCCAGTCTGCCGGAAGCAGTTAACATAGCTTTTAATGCATGCGCGCCAAAAGCGCCTGATGCAACTCCAAACAATCCAAATAAAGCCCCCGTTAATAGGCTTGCGCGTTGATTCATAATCTGTCAGGTTAAGCCTGTCGAAACCTGAGTACCAAGTAAGCCTTCGATAAACTCAGGCTGACATTGTACTCCATTAAACAGGCAGATAATTAATTTCTTACTCCAAAAATAGCTGTTCCAATCCGGATTAATGTACTTCCTTCTTCCATGGCAATTTTATAATCTCCGCTCATTCCCATCGACAGTTCTTTCATTTCCACAGAAGGCAAGTTCATGGATTTTATTTTATCGAATAATGCTTTCAGGCTTTTAAACTCTTTTCGGATCTGATCCTGATCAGCCGTAAGCGTTGCCATACCCATCAGTCCAATGACGTTAATATTCTTTAAAAATTTAAATTGATCACTTTGCAGCATTTCGAAGAGCTCTGATTCTGAAAGTCCAAACTTGGTGTCTTCGGCAGCTATATAAATTTGTAAAAGACAGTTCACAACCCGATTAACCTTTTGAGCCTGTTTGTTGATTTCGGCCAAAAGCTTCAGACTGTCGACCGCATGAATAAGCTTAACAAACGGGATAATATACTTAACCTTATTGCTTTGCAGATGACCGATCATGTGCCACTCAATATCTTTCGGCAGCACTTCGTATTTTGATGTAAGCTCCTGAGCTTTGTTCTCTCCGAAAATCCGCTGACCGGCTGCGTACGCTTCCTGAATCTTTTCCACAGGCTGCGTCTTGCTAACCGCAATAAGCCTGCAACCGGCAGGTAAGGTTTGCGTAAACTTCTCTATATTATTTTTAACGTCCATTCCGTATTTTTATCGGCCCGGTTAACACGGGTACAAACTTATGGCGATTTTAGGAACCTTGCTCAAAAAAGGAGTGCATTTACGCGAAATGATGGAGCAAGAATACACATCTCCCTTTGATCTTCAAAAAAAAGGAGCTAAAGGAGCTTCTCATGGAGGCCAGCCGCACGGAGTTTGGTAAGTATTATAACTTCCAGGATATCCTCAAAGCATTCCGAAAAGGTGAAAAGGAATTTCATCGTGTATTCTCGCGTAATATTCCCATCCACACCTATAATAAAATGTATGCCGACTGGTGGAAGCTTTCGCTGAAAGGAGTTAAGAATGTTACGTGGCCGGGCAGGACAAAATATTTTGCATTGAGCTCGGGTACTTCAGAGTCTGCCTCCAAACATATTCCGGTTACGAAGGATATGACCAAGGCAATTCAGCGGACCAGCCTTCGGCAAATCTTAACCTTATCGAAATATGATCTGCCTTCGGATTTTTTTACGGGCGGGATCCTCATGTTGGGCGGCAGTACACACCTTAATAAAAAAGGGAATTATTTTGATGGTGACTTAAGTGGTATTCAGGCTGCGCGGCTTCCATTCTGGTTTCAGCATTTTTATAAGCCGGGAAAGAAGATTGCCAAAACCCGCAACTGGGATAACAAGCTCAACGAGATCACCAAAAAAGCCAAAGACTGGGATATTGGAATTATTGTGGGTGTGCCTGCATGGATTCAAATCCTGATGGAAAAAATTATCGCCTATCATAGAGTTGATAACATTCATGAGATCTGGCCGAACTTACTGGTGTACGTACATGGAGGTGTGTCGTTCGATCCTTATCGGAAAGGATTTGAAAAGCTTTTAGGTAAGCCAATTCATTATATAGAAACCTATCTTGCTTCAGAAGGCTTTATTGCCTTTCAGGCTTACCCGAACAGGCGCACGATGCGCATTGTGCTGAATAATGGAATTTTTTACGAGTTCGTTCCCTTTGAAGACAAAAACTTCGATGCAAATGGTGACATCAAACCCGATGCGGAAGCAGTGACCATCGGTGAAGTAGAGGAGGGTAAAGAATATGCAATTTTACTTTCAACGTGTGCGGGCGCATGGCGTTACCTGATCGGAGATGTGATCAAGTTCACTTCACTGGAAGATTCGGAAATTGTAATCACCGGCCGCACCAAGCATTTCTTAAGCCTTTGCGGAGAGCATCTTTCAGTTGAAAATATGAACAAAGCGCTTGAGCTTGCGTGTGAAGAGCTAAACATTACAGCGAAGGAATTTACGGTAGCAGGCATTCCGCACGGAACGCTGTTTGCGCATCACTGGTATGTTGGCTCAGATGATAAAGTCGACAAGAAGTTGCTGCGTGATAAAATTGATCAGCATTTGAAAGAGCTTAACGATGACTATGCTGTAGAGCGAAGTGCGGCATTAAAGGATGTTCATGTTGATGTACTGCCCGTGCAAACGTTTTACGACTGGATGCAATCAAAAGGAAAAATTGGGGGTCAGAATAAATTTCCGCGTGTTATTAAAGGCGCGCAACTTGAGGACTGGAAGTCATTTATTTCCAGGCAAGCCTGATGGAAGCAGTTATCAAGGGAGTTGCTTCCGGGTTACTGTTGGCTGTACTGGTCGGGCCGGTATTCTTTACACTGATTCAAACCAGTATTGAGCGGGGCTTTAAAAGCGGAGTTTACGTTGCGATTGGTATTTCCCTGAGCGATACACTTTGCATTGTCATTGCTTACCTGGGGATCTCATTAATCAACTCACCGGGATTCAGAATTTACCTTTCTTATTTCGGAGGAGCTATTCTCCTGGCATTTGGGATTTATTATTTATTTGTAAAAAGCCGTAAGTCGATAATTTATAATCCCGAACATATTGAGGAAAGAAGCCCGTGGAAACTGATGGCGAAAGGTTTTGTAATCAATGGATTTAATCCGATGGTGCTTTTTTTCTGGATTGGTACGATGGGCGTTGCCACTGCTTTAGGATATACTTCTCCTGGAATGGTGGCTGTTTTCTTCGGTTCCATAGTGGCAACAGTATTTATTACAGATGTAATTAAAGCCAAGCTGTCTGATAAGCTCAGAGTGTTACTGACAGCCCGAATCATGAAAATTATGAATTTGCTTGTGGGAATCGTGATGTTCGGCTTTGGCTTAAAGCTGATTATCTTTCATTAATCCTGTAATACGTTGCTGATAAACGTTGATTTGGTAAAGAGCCAAATAAGTAAGAATACAATCCCCCACGCCAGGTAATTATAGTAATAGTCAGCCGTGTCTTTGAAGCGGGTTTCTTTAATTTCTGCCTTCTCGTATTGATCGATCAGTTTAAAAACTTTATTGAGTGTTTTGTTATCCGGAACGCGAAAGAATTCACCGCCACCGATCTCAGCGATTTTCCGCATGGTTGTCTCATCTACGTTGTTTTCAATCATGTTAGGCCGGCCAAAAAAATCTTTTCCATATGGAACGAGACCTTCTTTCCCGATTACAATTGTATACACCTTAATTCCGTACGCAGAAGCCAGCTCGGCCGCTGTTATCGGATCAATATTTCCAGCAGTGTTTTCACCATCACTTAAGAGAATACAAACTTTCGATTTCGCTTCCGATTCGCGCATCCGGTTGATTACTACGCCCAGTGCACTTCCAATAGCTGTTCCGCGGTTGTTGATCATATCAAAATTGATGTCTTTGATGTAGGTCTTCAGCAAAGAATAATCACTTGTAAGCGGAGCAAGGGAGAATGCTTCTCCGGAGAATACCACAATGCCAATACGGTCTTTTAAGCGCCCATCAATAAAGCGTTGCGCCACGACTTTGGCTGCATCGAGCCGGTTGGGAACAAAATCTTCAATAAGCATGGATTGAGAAATGTCGATCGCAAGCATGATATCGATACCTTCTGTTTTCTGTTCCACTTTTTCATTGGTCCGCTGTGGGCGGGCAAGGGCAATGAGTATAAATGCCATCGACAGCATCAGCAGGATATCCGGGATAAACCGCACCAGTGTTATGGGTGAGCTTTTGATCTCTTTTTTAACAAGTGCAACCGGCAGCTTTTGATTGAACTGGTACCGCCATAACCATCGCGCTAGGAATAATAATGGTACCGCAGCAATCAGATAAAGAAATAGCGTCCGCTCCCATGTAAAGGAGGAGAGCGTATCGGGCTTGAACCACTCAAGCGAATACCAGGGTTCGGGTGTGTTCAGCTCATTCATGCCTGATTTGCTCCAGCTTTTTAGTAAAACGTTGTTGTGCAATCAGCTTCAATGCACTGAAAGGTTCCGCAACAACAGTTTGGTTTCCGTAAATGGCATTGTCAATGGAGGAAAGTGATTTTCCAAGTTCAGCATCCGCATCCATTTTTATCACTTCGCGCGTGGTAAGCTTGGTGTAGGGCTTGCGTTCCAATTGCTCAAGATACTTTTTCCAATATGAAAGTGCCATCTCTGTTTTCTCGCGGGAGAAAGCTTTATTGACAGCTTCTGTCTGTTCTGTAAACTCGGTCACAAACGTATTATACTTCTTCTGCAGTCTTTTAATCTTATAATGCCGGATGATCTTCCTGCCGAAGAAGATCCACGTGATAATTGAGGCAAAAAGCAATACACCCAGCACAATCATCAAAATGAATGTATTGAACTCGGTACGTACCCGCTCGTAAAGTGTATTACTTTTTAACGACAGGTTTTTTAATGCTGTGGTATCTGATGCCGGGATTTTGATTTGCTCAATAAGAAAAACGCTGTCCCGATTCGATTCAAAGGCTGTACAATCGCGGGCTGTAGTAACGTAAACCGGCAGACTTAAAAACTGAACTTTCTCAATCTCAAATGTTTGCAGCTCATATACGGCACTGTCGTAACTGATTCCTTTTGTTGTTTTGGTTGGGAAGAAGGCTTTCTTACTAAACTCAAAGGGATTGAATTTAAACGTAGAATCCGGGAACAGGGCCATAACAGATTCCGGATACCGTGCAGTCAGGTAATAGGTTACAGGTTCGCCAAGAGCCACACTGTCTTTTACAAAGCCTGAGGTAACTTTTATTTCCTGTGCGTAAGCTGATAGCTGAAGTGCCCAGCAAAAGAATCCGATATAAACTACCCTCAACATTCCCTGCATCATGTAGTTTTAAGAGAACGGTTTCTTACTTTGAACAGACGTAAAAGCCTGGGAACATAATCTTCATCTGTATCCAGCGACAGGAAATTGATCTGATGCTTGCGGCTGAACGACTCAAGTTCTTTTTTCCGATCATCTAATCGCTTGCTGATCTTTTGTCTGAAATCACTGAATGAGGTATTAATCCAGATCGTTTCTTTTGATTCTTTGTCAATTACCGGAACAATACCCAATTTGGGTAATCGCGTTTCACGTTTATCGCTCAGATGAATAACCACCAGGTCATGCCTGCGCGCCAATGCTTTCAGGTTGTGCGAGTAATCGTCATCAATAAAATCCGAGATCAGAATGATTACACTTCTGCGCTTGAGCATATTCAATACAAATGCCAGTGCTTTATTCAGGTTAGTCCGCAGCGATTTAGGATTGAGATTAGCCAGGCCGCTGATAATCTGGTAGGCCTGTGAAACTCCTTTTGTGGGTTTGATGTAAAGCTCGCGCTGATCGGAAAAACAAATCAATCCCACATGACTTGATTCGCGCACTGCAGAGAGCGAAAGCACCCCGCAAATCTCGCGGCCAATGTCTACTTTTGTTTGACCCTGTGCGCCAATTTCCTGCGAGGCACTCACATCAAGAATAAAAAATACAGTCTGTTCCTTTTCTTCGCGATAAGTCTTCACAAAGGCGCCATGGCCCTTGGCTGATACATGCCAGTCGATGGTGCGGATATCGTCTCCGTACTGGTAGGGTCGAACGTCATCAAACTCAAGCCCGGTTCCCTTAAACACCGAGCGAAAGTCGCCCTGCATATGGCTGTTGATTGCCTTACGGATCTGGATTTCGTACTTACGCAGCTTTTTTAACAGAGCTTTCATATCGTCAGCTATCCGTGGCCTTGTTTTTGTTCTAAAGCAAGGCTACAGCGTTCGCGGTTTCAAAAATAGATAAATGTGAGTTACTTTGCTGCCATGTTTAGAGATCAGGTAAAATTTCCCTTTGAAAGGAAAATGGCAAGAAATATCCTGTTCGGAATACTGATCCTGCTCTTCTCTGCTTGCGGAAAATCGAAAAAAACCGAGGGTATTTTAAGTGAAAAGCAAATGGTGCAGGCCATGACAGAGTTATACCTGGCTGAAGAAAAAGCGAACCGGATGTCAATTCCGTATGACTCCGCAAAGAAACTGTTTTCGAAATTTTCCGATAAGGCTTTTGAGAAAGCGGGTGTTTCCGATACCGCATTCCGCAGATCAATGGATTACTACATGGCAGACCCGGAAAAGCTTGAGAAGATTTACACCACGCTGATTGACTCGTTAAATTTGAAAGGCCAGCGCATAGATGCGCATAAGAACAAGAAAGAGAAGGATGTTGCACCCGAATGATTTTGAGGTCAGGCTTGGCTTTGATCACATCCGCAGAAAACTTACTACGTATTGCCTCTCAGGCCTCGGTGTTTCCCGCACAGAAGAAATCGAGTTCGTTTCCGATTACCGGGAGGTTCGGAATCGTCTAATCCAAACACGTGAGTTTAAAAGTATCCTGGAGAAAGGGGAAAATTTTCCTTCGAACCATTATGTGGATGTGCGCGACATTCTGAAGAAGTCGTCTATTGAAGGAAATTATCTGGATGAACCGGAATTCCTGCAGGTTGCCTGGTCGCTTCAAACAATTATCGAGTGTAAAAATTTCTTAGTCAATCGAAAAGAATTTTATCCAACGCTCGCGGAGCTAACTGCTCCTGTTGTAATCGATAAGCAGCTTGTAAATAAAATTCTTTCTGTTATCGATGATACGGCAACCGTAAAAGATAACGCAAGCGCTGAGCTTTCCAGAATCAGAAAAAGACTTCGGGATGAGCAGGGCAAGATCAGGAAGCTGATCGATCAGGCGTACCGCTATGCGATATCACAACAATGGGTTCCTGAAGGTGCGTTGCCCACCATTCGTGAGGGAAGACTGGTGATCCCGATCAGTGCGGAGCATAAACGCAGAATGAAAGGATTTATCCTGGATGAATCTGCTACCGGTCAGACTGTATTTATGGAGCCCACTGAAGCACTTGAAGCCAACAACGAACTTCGTGACCTTGAGCATGCGCAAAAGCGTGAAGTGATCCGCATTCTGAAGGAGCTCACTAATGAGCTTCGGCTAAGTATCTATGACCTTGAAGCAGCTTACGATTTTTTAGGAACGATTGACTTCATCCGCGCCAAAGCAAAGCTCGCGCTTGAGTTGCTGGCGGATATGCCGTTGCTGTCAGAGCAGCCGGTAATTAACTGGATGAAGGCGCGCCACCCGGTTTTGTTCATGACGTTAAAAGGCAAGCGCGAAGTTGTTCCGCTGGATGTTGACCTTTCGGAACAGGAGAGAATGCTGCTTGTTTCCGGACCAAACGCTGGCGGAAAATCGGTTTGCCTTAAAACCGTTGGCATACTTCAGTATATGCTTCAGTGTGGCTTGCTGGTTCCGGCTTCACCCGATTCAAAAGCAGGCATCTTCCAGAATATTTTCGTTGACATTGGCGACCAGCAATCCATTGAGAATGACCTGAGCACGTACAGCAGTCATTTGAAAAACATGAGTTTTTTTCTGCAGCATGCAGGCAGTAAATCGCTGGTGCTGATGGACGAGCTGGGTGCGGGAACTGACCCTAACTTTGGTGGAGCGATTGCCGAGTCAATCTTACACGCGTTGCTCATTAAAAAAGTCTGGGGAGTAGCAACAACGCACTATTATAATTTAAAGCTGTTTGCTGGAAGTCATAGTGGAATTCGCAATGCTGCCATGCGGTTTGATGAGAACAAGCTGGTTCCATTATACATATTGGATATTGGCAAGCCCGGAAGCTCATTTGCGCTGGAGATTGCTGAGAAGACGGGCTTACCGGATCAAACGCTAAAAGAAGCGCAGCAGCTTGTCGGGAAAGAGCTCATGGGTTTTGAGTCGCTGGTGCGGACACTGGAGAAAGAGAAGAACGAATTGAGTGAACGCGTCACCAACCTGGAAAAACGTGAACGCGAACTGAAGTCACTCTTATCGAAATATGATTCCCTGACAAGTGAGCTTGAATCAAAGAAGAAAGAGATCATCGATAAAGCCAAGATCCAGGCAAATGCCTTGTTGCGGGAAACCAATAAAGAGATAGAGAAAACAATCCGGCACATCCGCGAAAATCAGGCCGAGCGGAAAGAAACCCTGAAAGTCAGAAAAAACTTGCAGGACCTTTCTAAAAAGGTTGAGCACGAACCCGTTATCAAGAAAGAGAAAGCAGTTGCGGGAGCCATCAATGTGGGAGACAGAGTCCGGATTATCGGTCAGGATAGCAGCGGACTTGTGCTTGCTGTAAAAGGTAAGAACGCTACCGTTCAGTTTGGTGATCTTAAATCAACCGTAGGTTTGACTCGTCTTGAGAAGCTGGGCGGAAAAGCAGTTATCGAAGCTTCGAGAAGAACGGTTTCAACCGGCATCCGGCTTCATGAGAAGCAGGCGCAATTCAATCCGACTTTGGATATTCGCGGCAAGCGCGTGGAAGAGGTATTGCCCATTCTTGAAGAGTTCCTCGACAACGCAACTCTGTTAAGCCATGGTGAGATCAAGATCCTGCATGGAAAAGGAGAGGGTGTTTTACGCAAAGTGGTGCGGGAGCAACTGAAGAAATACAAACAGGTTGCCTCGGTGGCTGATGAGCATGTAGACAGAGGCGGGGATGGGATTACGATAGTGGTGTTAAAATAAAAAAGACCTCGATTCGAGGCCTTTTTTAAATTTTTTATAAAGTGGAGCTATTAAGGATTGAATGTAAATGTCCAGTCGCCATTAACCTCACTAGTTCTTGCACCTTCATAATCGCAGGCAAGGCATTGTACGTTTAAAACAAGTTGACCGCTGCTGTTAATCTTGTAATGCATAACTACATCGTCTTCGCGAACAAGATTTCCCTCATTGCCTGATGAAATGTTAGCAAATTCCCAGGTTCCGCTGGCTGGCCATGGACTAGGATCTGGTCTGCTGCCGCCTACCTCGTAGTTATAAGGACCTTCCGGGCTGTCAGAATTGTATGTTCCGGTAATTTCGAGAGTAAAGCCTGTAAAGTCTGCTGTACGATCATCAGAACCTAACTTTGCACTATTGGGGGCGGTTGCAAGAGACCAAGTCTTAGAAAGCTTTTTGAGTTGGGTTTTTTCTTTAGAAGAGCCGCCATCACTGCCACCTCCACAATTAGCGAAAAACAGGGCCAGAGAAGCAATGGTAAGTAAAGAGAGGGTACGGGTCAGTAATTTCATCTTTTATAAAAGCTTAGGTTTCGAATTTGCGACTAATAACTCAAAAAATCAAATCCTGGACTAAAATTGCCGGATTTCAGAGGTTAATAAAGGTTTTGATGTATTTGTAACCCGCTCATTTAAAGCGGCTCACTGTGATCACTTCTGCAGTTGCAGGATATTCGCTTTTCTGATTGGAAGCAATGAAAACAAGGTTGTTATCCGTAATTGTATTCAGATTTTCGAGGTACCAGTTAAATGCCTGTTCATCCAGGTTTGTTCCGGGCTCATCGAAGAAGATGATTTTTGTATCGGTGAAAAATGCCAGCCCAAGCTTTACCCGCTGCTTCATGCCCGATGAGAAGTTAGCAATCTGCTTATCGCGACTGTCGGTCATGTAGAGCTTATCCAGAATGCTTTCAATTGAATAACCTGCGCGCGGCTTGCGCATCTTGAAATGAAAACGCAGGTGTTCTTCCAGTGTAAGTTCTTCTATTAAATCGAGGTAAGGGGCAGCAACAATTACGTGATTAAAGATATCTTCAACTGGAATGGTTTTTCCTCCAAGTGTATATGAAAGTGTCCCTGACGATTGCGGAAGCTGACCCCACAACACCTGCATAAGGGTTGATTTACCGGAACCGTTCGGGCCGGTAATGGCGTAGGTCTTGCCGGATTGAAATGTGTACGTAAGATTTTTAAAGATCCACTCGCGGTTGTACCGCTTGGCGAGCTGGTTAGCATCAACTGTCAATTGATCATTGGTCATGTCAATTGATTAATCACCCGAGCCGTAGCCCTTCATAATGCCGCGCTCAGACGTCTTGATGAAGTTTAAAATGTAATCACGCTCCTGGCTTGGTGCGATACTCGACTCAACAAGTTCAAGTGCCTTTGTGTTGTTCATTCCTTTCATGAACACATAGCGGTAGATCTCCTGGATCTCGTTGATCTTCTCTGAGGTAAAGCCTCTTCTGCGAAGTCCCACGGTGTTAATACCTGCGTAAGAAAGTGGCTCACGCGCAGCTTTGGTAAACGGAGGGACGTCTTTCCGAACAAGCGATCCCCCGGAAAGCATAACGTGCGCACCAACTTTTACAAACTGGTGCAATGCGCTTGCTCCGCCAATGATCGCCCAATCTTCAATGGTTACGTGACCTGCTACCTGTACCGTGTTTACCAGAATACAGTTATTGCCAATAATACAATCGTGCGCAACGTGTACATACGCCATCAATAAGCAGTTCTTTCCGATAACCGTTTTCATCTTATCGGTTGTACCGCGACTGATCGTTACGTATTCACGGATAACGGTATTGTCGCCAATGTGCGTTTCAGTTTTCTCACCTGCAAACTTTAAGTCTTGCGGGATAGAAGAAACTGATGCACCCGGAAATATTTTCACATTTTTACCGATGCGGGAACCATCCCAAACGATGGCGCCACCGGCAATCCAGCTGTTGTCGTCAATTACAACATCGCCTTGTACAGTTGCAAAAGGTTCGATGGTAACGTTGTTACCAATTTTGGCATCAGGGTGAACGTTGGCTAGCGGGAATCGGCTCATGCTTCTTTACGGGAAATAATTGCAGTCATTGTACCTTCACAAACAAGGGTGTTGCCCACATAGGCGCGGCCTCTCATTTTTGCGATACCTCTTTTAATCGGAGCGAGGAGGTCACACTGAATTACCAATGTGTCGCCCGGCAATACCATTTTACGGAACCGACAGTCGTCAATGCCCAGGAAATACGTGTTATAGTTTTCGGGATCCGGAACGGTGCTCAGTACCAGAATTCCACCGATCTGCGTCATGGCCTCAACTTGCAGTACGCCCGGCATTACCGGATTGCCCGGGAAGTGCCCCTGGAAGAACGGCTCGTTCATCGTAACGTTCTTAACTCCGGCTACCGTCTCGCTGTCCAGATAGATGATCTTATCCAGCAACAGGAACGGGTAGCGGTGCTGAAGAATACCCATGATCTTATTGATATCCATCACCGGAGGAAGATTCGGATTGTACTTTGGTCTTCCCTGACGATCAGCTTCTGCCATCTGTTTCTTCAGCTTTTTGGCGAATGCAACGTTAGCCGCGTGTCCCGGACGTGCTGCAAGAATTTGTGCTTTTAATGGACGTCCTGCCAGAGCAAGGTCACCCATTACATCCAGCAGCTTGTGGCGAGCCGGTTCATTCTTATAGCGCAGCTCAATATTGTTCAGAATGCCTTCGTGGCGCACTTCAACCTTTGGCTTTCCAAGCATTTTGGCAATGCTGTCGAGTTCATCGTCTTTCACAACGCGGTCAACAATTACAATGGCGTTGTTCAAATCGCCACCGCGGATCAGGTTGTTTTTATAAAGCATTTCAAGCTCATGCAGAAAACAGAATGTGCGGCATGAAGCGATTTCTTTTTCAAACTGACGAATGTCTGTGATTGATGCGTGCTGACTTCCGAGAACAGGTGAGTTGTAATCCACCATTACAGTAACGCGATAATCGTCTAATGGCAGTGCGGCAATTTCTACGTTGCGTGCTGCTTCGCGATAGAAGGTTGGTTCCTGGACTTCGAAGAAATCGCGGAGCGCATTTTGCTCTTCGGTACCGGCTTCTTTTAAAATATTTACAAACTGGAGCGAGCTTCCATCCATGATCGGGCATTCCGGACCGTCAAGCTGGATGAGAACATTATCAATCTCCAAACCAACAAGGGCAGCAAGCGTATGCTCAATGGTACTCACTTTTCCACCGCTTTGCTCAATGGTTGTACCGCGTGAGATGTCCACCACGTTGTCGCAGTCCGCATCAATGATGGGTGACCCCGGAAGGTCAATCCGCTGGAATTTAATCCCGTGGTTGGGCTTTGCAGGAACAAACGTCATGTTCGTTTTGGCACCTGTATGAAGTCCAACTCCGGAGAGCGTTACTGACTTCTGGATGGTTTGCTGTTTGATGTTTAGCATCGCTTTTTAAAAGTGGGCAAATTTACGCCCTAAAAGCAGATAATCAAAATACAGTGTTGCCTGTAAATCAGATAGTTATAATGTAAAGTTAAGGAAATGTTATGCCGTGCAGAGCAATCTGTATTCTGCGTCTGATTATGAACCTCCGTTTACTTTCTTCTCCAGCTCGCGCAGGCGTTGATTGAGATCCGGAAGATTTTTAAATACCGCATACGACCGGAAATAATCTTTCACATCAAATGCAGGGTAGCCAATAATTTTAACGCCCTCTTCTTTTATGGATTTTGAAATACCCGACTGCGCACCGATGCTTGTGTTGTTGGCAATCACCAAATGCCCGGCAATACCAACCTGTCCTGCAAGTACGCTGTTCTCGCCAATTTTTGTTGACCCTGAAATTCCGGCTTGTGCTGCGATCACGGTATTCTTTCCAATCTCAACATTGTGTGCAATCTGGATCAGGTTATCGAGCTTCACGCCCTTACGGATAATCGTTGCGTCTCCAAACAACGTTGCGCAATCGATAACCGTGTTACCTCCAATTGTTACGTTATCTTCAATGATCACATTGCCAAGCTGTGGGATCGTTTTATACGTGCCATCAGCCTGTGGGGCAAAGCCAAAGCCGTCACTGCCGATTACAGCGCCCGAATGGATCACACAGTTGTTGCCCAGTTTGGTGCCGCTATACAGCCTGGCTCCGGAATGAAGAATCGTGTTGTTACCGATCTCCACATCATCGCCAACATACGCATGCGGATAAATCTTTACATTATCGCCAATCTTCACATTGTTACCGATGTACGAGAATGCTCCGCGATAAATATTTTTTCCAATCGAACTCTTCAGCCCGACAAAACTTGGTTCTTCAATACCACTCTTCTGAAAGCTCATCATTTTATGATACTCTTCCAGCAGAACGGTGAAGCTGCTATATGCATCATTGACAATGATGAGTGCTGCGCCTATTTCTTTTTTGGGAATAAAATCTTTTCCGACAATAACGGCAGAAGCCTGGGTTGTGTAGATGAAGTTCTCATATTTTGGATTGGACAGGAAAGCGATCTGCCCCGGCTTTGCATCCTGGATTTTGGCAAGCATGTTGATCTTTGCATTGCCATCGCCTTTTACTTCTCCGCCAAGCATGGCGGCAATTTGCTGTATGGTAAACTCCATTTGTAGTTTATAGTTGTTGGTTGCTTGTTATTTGTTGATCATGGGTTTTTGCCAATAACGATCAACCATCAACGAACAGCTATCTTACAAAGATACATTTTTAGCCCAGCAGAGATAATTTTTTTTCACGATTTTGCTGATCGCTTTGATGTTTGGCAGATCGGATGCCTGTGCGAGATCGAGCAATTGACCTGACTTCATCAGGATGTTGATTTTATGGCCTTCCGCATAGGCTTCATTGCTTACTGATCCGTACGAAAAAAAGTACGATGATTCTGCCCGGAGCGTCCCAAACGTTTGCGTAACCTTTTCACGAATGTTTTCAATCTGTTCCTTGCGGATCGCTTCTGTACCGAGCCTGATCTGAAACAGCTTTCGCTCGAGCAGCATTTTGCAAAGCGTAGATAAAATGAAATCCGGGTGGCTTCGCCAGAGCCTGATCGCACCCCAGATGTCGTGATCGTCAAGCAAGCCGTATGCACTCAGCACTTCCGCCTTATCTTTAAAGTTGTCAAGCGAATAATTGTGGCGAAGGAACATGAGCAGCGGCTCACTGGCGGGTAAATTTTCACCCGACTTCACTAAATGTTCAGCACGCCTGATAATGTTCACCATCATCCGCTCGGCACTTACTGTTGTCTTGTGGAGATATACCTGCCAGTACATTAATCGCCTGGCATTCAAAAAATTCTCGATGCTCAGAATTCCTTTCTCCTCAACAACTAACTGGTCCTGATGCACCGTAAGCATGGAGATAATCCGATCAACACCAATGGTGCCTTCCATCACACCTGCGAAAAAGCAATCGCGTTTTAAATAATCGAGGCGGTCAATGTCGAGCTGACTGGAAACTAATTGATGAAAGAACTTTCGTTTATACGTATTCTGAAAAATTTTTAACGCAGTGCCAAGAGCGCCATTGAATTCCCTGTTCAACCGCTGCATGAACAGATAGGAGAGGCTTTCATGCCTGATGCTGTGAAGCAATGTATGCTCAAGTGTGTGCGAGAGTGGTCCATGCCCAATGTCGTGCAGGAGTACAGCCATCATAGCAGCCTGGTATTCGTCATCCGAAATTTCAATGCCTTTGCTTCGCAACGTGTCAAGCGCCTGTTTCATTAAATGCATCGCACCGAGTGCATGCTGAAAGCGGGTGTGCTGGGCGCCCGGGTAAACAAAATCAGTTAAACCCAGTTGTTTGATGTGACGCAGCCGCTGAAACCACGGATGCGAGATAATATCGAAAAGAAGTTCGCTTGGGATCGTGATAAATCCGTAAACGGGATCATTTATAATCTTCTTTTTGTTCATGAATATCGTTGTCAGTTGTTGGTTGTTAGCTTTGAGCGGGTTAATGATTGGTCATAAACCAGTAACAAACAACTAACAACTTTACTCTCAAAATCATTATCTTACCTGAAATTCTAACTATGCAAAGATACAGCATTTTGTGGGCGGACGATGAGATTGATTTGCTGAAGCCGCATATCCTTTTTCTCGAACAACGGGGATACGATATAACTCCCGTAAACAGTGGTTCGGATGCTGTTGAAATGTGCGAGGAGAAGCATTTTGATGCTGTTTTCCTGGATGAAAATATGCCGGGCATGTCAGGCCTGGAAGCGTTGGGATTGATCAAGAACAACAAGCCGAATCTTCCGGTGGTGATGATTACCAAGAATGAAGAAGAACATATCATGGAAGAAGCAATCGGTTCCAAGATTGCGGATTACCTGATCAAGCCATTGAACCCGAGCCAGATACTTCTTTCGGTTAAAAAAATCTTTGACAACAAACGGCTGGTGATCGAGAAGACCAACCTGAATTATCAGCAGGAGTTCCGCAAGATAAGCATGGCATTTCTGGACGATATGAACCACGAAGCCTGGGCGGACATTTACAAGAAGCTTGTGTATTGGGAATTACAGCTCGATCAGGCAGATAATCAGGACATGGCTGATATTCTGGATACGCAAAAGATCGAAGCGAACGCCAACTTCGCGAAATTTGTAATCAGGAATTATGAGAAGTGGCTGAACGATGCAAATGCTGACAAGCCTTTGCTATCACATCAGTTGATGAAGAAAAAAGTATTTTCTGAATTGAAACCGGGTACACCCGTATTCATGATGCTGATTGATAACCTGCGTTACGACCAGTGGAAAGTTATTGAGCCGGTTCTGACTGAATATTTTACAATCGAAAAAGAGGAAACGTATTATTCCATCCTCCCGACAACAACGGCTTATTCGCGCAATGCAATTTTCTCCGGCATGATGCCATCTGAAATGGCGAAGCTGCAACCTGATCTTTGGGTAGGAGAAGATGAAGATGAAGGCAAGAACAATTTTGAAGACAGCTTTTTAGAAAAGCAGATCAAAAAGAATAATCTGAATATCAAGTTCAGTTATCACAAGATTAAGAACCTGGAGGCCGGTCGTGAGCTGGCGGATTCAATCAATAACTTATTCCAGAACGATCTGAATGTGATTGTATACAATTTTGTGGATATGCTTTCACATGCGCGGACCGATATGGCGATGGTGCGTGAACTCGCCCCGGATGAATCGGCTTATCGATCCATTACTAAATCGTGGCTTGAGCATTCGCCTTTACTTGAAATTTTCAGAAAGATATCAGAGAAGAACGCGAAGGTAATCATTACCACCGATCATGGAACAATCCGCGTGAAGCGGCCGTTTAAAATTGTGGGAGATAAAGCCGTGAATACGAACCTGAGGTACAAGCAGGGGAAAAACCTGGGCTTTGAAGGAAATAAAATCATGCAGGCTTCAAAACCTGACCGTTTGTTTTTGCCCAAGATGAATGTTTCAACCTCGTATGTATTTGCAACGGAAGATCAGTTCTTTGCTTACCCAAACAATTATAATTATTACGTGAACTTTTATAAAGACACGTTCCAGCATGGAGGGGTTAGTCTTGAGGAAATGATTATTCCTGTAATTTCGCTATCTTCGAAAAATGCGTCCTGACGTGAAAAGTATCGCTTTTGAGCATGTTGGGCTCGATGATCTGGAACGAATTGCTGAACGGATCATTCATGAAACCGGAAGGAACCGGGTTATCATTTTCAATGGGGAGATGGGTTCAGGTAAAACAACATTGATTAAAGTGATCGGCCACGTGCTGGGTGTAAAAGATAGTATGAGCAGTCCGACTTTTTCGATTGTGAATGAATATCAAAATCAGGGAGGAGAACCGATCTATCACTTCGATTTTTACCGACTAAAGAATGAACATGAAGCATATGATATTGGGACAGAGGAATACTTTGACTCAGGCTCGTATTGTTTAATTGAATGGCCGGATAAAGTTGCAAGCCTGTTGCCGGCCGCATATGCTGAGGTAACCATCTTAAAAACAAAGAACGATCAAC
>CAZHQP010000022.1:0-18207 GCA_964534735.1 uncultured Roseivirgaceae bacterium | reverse complement strand
GCTGAAACAAAAGGTCGGCTCCGCATTGCACAAACCCAGCTTGATCTTCCTCCTGAGCTGTTGATTGTTCCAGGTGATTCCATCTTCTCACTAAAAGAAGATGAGACGTTAAACCTTAAAATTTATATTTCCGATCCAAACGGGGATGAAAATGTTCGCAGCGCAGGTTTTATTCCATCCGATCTTCGGATAACGGGAAATGCCTTAAAAGAAAACACACCCCTGCAATATGAGTTCACCTGGAAACCACCCTATACGTTTGTTGAGGACACTCAAAAGCAACTGCCCATCGAAATTGTCTTCTTTGCGCTCGACAAATCCAACAATCGCGTTCAGCGAAAAATATCGCTAACCGTTCATGATGCTGAAAATGTGATTGAAAAAGATGCTCATCAATATCAGAAATACAGAAGCAATCTGATCAGCGCGCTGTTGCTCATTCGGGATCTGGAAGAAAACCAGAAGAAATTAAACGAAGAGTATAAAAAAGCAAAAAAAGGAAAGAAAAAACGCTCTATCATAAACGCTTCATTGGGTGCCGTAACGGGTCTTAGTCCGGTAATGATCGACCCGGTTGAAAATCCGGATGCCTCCAAAATCGTTCCGGGCGTTGGCGGAACAGCTGTACTTACGTTAGGCACGCTGGAAGCCACGGAAGTTATTGGCCGCTCGAAAGATGACATTACTGAGAAGATCAAAATAAGCATTGATATTCGTACCCGAATTCAAAGTGCCGGAGATGAATTTGCACGCAAGTATGGACTCAAGTCGTCCCGCAGAGCCGTTGAGTTTGACAAGGACATTGACAAGCTTCGGGGCGTTATTAACGACCAGCGCATTGTATTGCTTGAGCTGGATGCGTACCGGAAGAATCCTCCTAAAATAGAAGACAAAGACATTAAGAAGACATTCCCTGATTTTGCGCAGGAAAATTAGCGTAAGAGGGGTAGCAGTTTTGCAGGATTAGTTTAAAAATCTACATTTGCATCCCGTTCAGCGAAAAAACTACAGAGGAGTGGCAGAGCGGTCGAATGCGGCGGTCTTGAAAACCGTTGAACCGCAAGGTTCCGGGGGTTCGAATCCCTCCTCCTCTGCTAAAAGCCCCGAAAATTCGGGGCTTTTTTATTTTCAAGACCGGGGCATTATTGCATCTTCGACACTTCAAAGTTTTAGCAGATGAATTCCAAAATTCAGATCGGTACACCCTTAAAATCCTCGGCTGTAAAAGTTATGATGCTGGGCTCAGGCGAGCTTGGAAAGGAAGTGGTGATTGAATTTCAACGATATGGCGTTGAGGTGATTGCCGTTGATCGGTATGCGCATGCTCCTGCAATGCAGGTCGCACACAGATCGTATGTGATCTCCATGTTAGATGGCAAAGCTTTGCGCGAAGTAATTGAAAAAGAAAGACCGCATTATATCGTTCCGGAAGTTGAAGCCATTGCAACGGACACATTAGTCGAGCTTGAGCAGGAAGGATTTACTATAATACCTTCCGCCAGGGCAGCGCAATTAACAATGAACCGGGAGGGTATCCGAACATTGGCCGCTGAACGATTAAAGCTGCAGACATCGCCCTATAAATTTGCCGGCACAAAAGACGAGTTTAATGCTGCCGTAAAATCAATTGGTTATCCATGCGTAGTGAAGCCAATCATGAGTTCATCCGGGAAAGGTCAAAGCGTTGTTAAGTCAGAGAAAGATATTGATTACGCCTGGCAGTATGCACAGGAAGGGGGCCGCAGTGGTGGCGGCCGTGTAATTATTGAAGGATTTATTGATTTTGATTACGAGATCACACTGCTCACCATTCGACATAAGAACGGAATTTCTTTTTGTGAACCCATTGGGCACCGGCAGGAGCATGGAGATTACCAGGAATCTTGGCAACCACACCCAATGCCTGAACGAGCTTTGAAGCATGCGCAGCAAATTGCCGGCAGTGTGGTGGACGCGCTAGGCGGTTTTGGAATCTTTGGAGTAGAGTTTTTTGCAAAAGGTGAATCGGTTTATTTCAGTGAGCTTTCTCCCCGTCCGCATGATACAGGGATGGTTACAATGATCTCACAGGATCTTTCTGAATTTGCGCTGCATGTTCGGGCGATTTTAGGGTTGCCCATCCCGAATATTATTCAGCATGGGCCCTCTGCCTCCAGTGTGATCCTTGTAAAAGGAAAGTCAAATAACATTTCGTTTACCGGACTAGAAAAAGCTTTATCACTTTCTGATACACAAGTGCGGTTATTCGGAAAGCCGGAAGTAGATGGGGAGCGCAGAATGGGAGTTTGTCTGGCACGCGGTGCGAGTATTGATGAAGCCAGGAAAAAAGCAAATGACGCAGCCTCAAACATTAAATATACACTCTCCTGAATTTCATTTCAAATCATATTATATACGAAGATGATTACATCCTTGTCATCAACAAACCTGCGGGTTTAATGGTTGAGCCTGATCGCAATAATTATCCAAATTTATTACAACACGTAAAAAACTATTTAAAATCTTCTTTACCGGAAGGAATTGAGCTTTATGCTCAGCATATCCACCGCCTCGACCGGCCCGTAAGCGGAATTGTTTTATTCGCCAAGCAGCGTGCAGTATTAAAAAATCTGAGTGAGCAGTTTGCTGAACGGAAAGTAAAAAAATTCTATCGTGCGTTAACAGAGCATGCTCCTGAAAAACTTCAGGGAAGAATTGAACACTGGCATCGCAAGGAAAAAAAGAAAGCTGTGCTCTACAATACTGAGATCGAATACTCAGAGAAGGCTATTCTTGACTATAGCGTCAGTGAATTTTCAAAAGACAAATACCTTTGGGATATTGTGCTTCACACAGGTAAGTACCATCAAATCCGTGCGCAGCTTGCAAGCTTGGGTTGCCCGATTATAGGCGATGAACTATATGGTTCAACATTGACCTATCAACCAAACGCAATTGCGTTGCAGGCATATAAACTTGTGTTTACCCATCCTGTAACTAGCAAGGAAATGACAATGAAAGCAGAAAATCTGCTGTAGTCAGACCGTATCTTCCCGTTTAAATCGTCTTCCATGCCACAGCACCTGCATGCGGGCCGCATCATGAATGCTGGCATTGATCTCATACCCGATCAACAATACAACTGTAACGAGCTGAACCCAAACCATTAGCGCAATCAGCACACCAATGGAACCGTAGACTTTATTATACGTGCCGAAATTGGTTACGTAATAGGAAAATCCGTATGAGACACCGAGAATTAGGAGTGTAGCCAGGAAAGATCCGATTGAAAAGAATCTCCAGTTATAATGAATGGCCGGGCCAAAATAATAAACCGTTGATACCGCCAGGAAGAAGACAATAAAAATTATCACAAACCGAAGGGCAAGCAGCAGGTTAACCGTCCATTTATCAATGCCCTCAAGCCACTCAAACTGCCCCAGATGCTGAACCACGTAATCCAGTGTAAGCTGCCCGACAACCAGCAGCACAACAGCAAGACACAATACAATTGCGAGGTTTATCGTAAGTCCGGTTGCTACCAGTCGCATCTTCCACCCTTTTCTTCTGTCGCTGGTTTTATAGCATGCGTTAAACGCATTCATCAACGACATCATGCCATTGGTAGCCAGCCAGAGTGAAAACAAAAAACCCAACGTTAAGAGTCCGCCACGTTGATTACTGATGATGTCGCGTACGGTTGTATTGATCACATCATACATGCTGGCCGGCATCATTTCAGACAAAAACTGCATAATACTATCCGTGTTTACGGAAGGAATCCACGTGGTAACATATGGAATAAGCGTAAACAAGAAAATGACAGCCGGGAAAATTGCTAGCATAAAGCTGTATGCTACGCTGTTAGCACGGTTTAAGATTTCATCTTCCTGCAAATTCTTGATGAAAAGCTTAACGAGCTTGTATAATGAAACGTTATCCCAGCGTCTGAATTTAATCTTGCGCATCCAGTGAATGGCAATGCGCGAAGGCGACCAGTGGAAAAAATATCGTTTAACCTTAAACTTCATTTAAAAAAAGGCTCAAGCACGTTCGACATCATGGCGGGTGTGCGCAGTGGCCGGCCTGTTCTGGTATCAACAAAAACCAGCAGCGTTTCACCCTGATTGATCAGCTTGTTTTGCTCGTTAAATATTTCGTATTCAAATTTAATCTTTACGGTTGGCTTTTCCCGAATGGTAGTAACGATGCGCAGCAATTCATCATACCGTGCAGGCCCGAGAAATTTGGAATAATTTTCAAGCACGGGCATCATCACACCGGAAGCTTCGAGCTCTTTATATGTCACGCCCAGTTTTCTCAGGCTTTCCACACGCGCCACTTCATAATACATGGCATAGTTTCCATAGTAAACATACGCCATCTGGTCGGTCTCACCGTATCGAACACGTATGGAAGTCTCGGATTGATACATTACTTCTTCTGAGCAGCTTGTTTCTTGCGTAAAGCTTCGCCTATTTTTTGTTCGCGCGTAAGGGCTGTGCGATAACGCTCTGCATTTTTATTATGCTCCGCTAATGTGCTGGCAAAATTATGCCGCCCTGAGAAATCTTCTTTCGCACACATATACAGGTAATCATGCTTTTCATAATTAAGCACTCCATCAATCGCATTGATCTCCGGCAAGTTAATCGGGCCAGGTGTGAGGCCAGCATACTTATAGGTGTTGTAAGGCGAATTGCTTTCCTTATGTACGTTTAATACGCGCTTCAATGAAAAATCTCCCGAAGCATAAACTAACGTAGGATCGGCCTGTAGCGGCACGCCTTGCTTAAGCCGGTTGATGTAGAGACCCGCTATTGTACGCGCCTCGTCACCACGCGTGTTTTCAGCCTGAACAATAGACGCAAGAATTGACACTTCAATCGGAGTAAGTTTTAATAGTGCCGCCTTATCCTGTCGTTCAGTATTCCAGAATTTTTCATACTCATTGTGCATCTTCTCAATCAACTGTTTGGGCGATGAATTGTAATACGCCTCATATGTATTAGGGATGAACATACACATTACGTTATCCTTATTAAATCCGTACTTGTTCGTCATGGCAAAATCCACCAGTGCAGCTTCAAACTGTTCAGGTGTCATTTCGAGATTCTTGGTAATCTTTTCGCTGAGATCAGAAATTAGCCGAACATTATTAAAAGTAACTTTCACCGGTTCCTGTAATCCCAACCGCAGGTATCGAATTGCTTCGATGTTGGTCATGTTTGCCTTCAGCGTGTATCGGCCATCCTTCACACCTTTATCGTAATCCATCAGCTTGGCCAGAAAGCTGAATGAAATCAGATCCTGAACATAGTTTCCTTCATGGAGAATTTCCTGCACTTTCTTGAAATCCGCACCTTCCGGAATAACAATTACGGTGTTTTCCTTTCCGACCAGAATATTAGGTGTATAACATATCTGATAAGCATAATAGGTGAATGAGATCAGCAGTACAGACAGTACAAGGAAGATAACAAGCTTCAATTTTCCTTTAAACATACAGGGCTAAATAAAAGTCAAAAATACAAACTTTCCTTCTTACCGTCATGCTGAGGATTGTATCCGAAGCATCACCTTGTACAGAGACTAAACTCATCGTTTTCTCTATTTGGGGATTCTTCGCTATCGCTCAGAATGACGGGAACAGGGCGAAGAAATTTGATGTTGTATATTTAAACGCAAATGGCTGCAGAATTACTAAAAATACATCCACAAAATCCGGAGATGCGCAAAATCAATCGGGTTGTAGAAGTTCTACGAAACGGGGGGATTATTGTTTACCCAACGGATACGATTTATGGCATTGGTTGTGATTTAATGAATCGCAAATCGATTGAACGGCTTTGCCGCGTGATGGATATCAAACCCAACAAGCTCGATTTGTCTTTCATCTGCAATGATCTTACACATATTTCAGAATACGTAAAGAATTTACAGACCCCGGTTTTCAAGGTCTTGAAGAAATCATTACCCGGACCGTTTACATTTATTCTGGAATCAAGCAGCCGCGTTCCTAAAATTCTGGACGTAACGAAGAAAACTGTTGGGATCAGAATTCCGGATCATAATATTCCGAGAACCATCGTTGCTGAATTAGGCAATCCCCTGATCACATCTTCTATTAAAGACGATGATAAGATTAAGGAATACACTACCGATCCGGAAGAGATCTATGAAGATTTCAAAAACCTGGCAGACATTGTGATCGATGGCGGAGCAAGCGGAAATGTTCCATCAACGGTTGTTGATTGCACGGGAGGCGAACTCGTTTTGGTAAGACAAGGTTTGGGAGAAATTGATTTGTAATGAATAGCTCGGGAGACATATTAATTCTTATTTCAATTATCCTGCTTTCAGCTTTTGTTTTTTATGTTAGATTTAAATCAATGAAACATTCCAAAACAATAAAGAGCAATTGGGTAGATGATGGAACTCATCTCGATATTCCTCCTGGACATTTTGAGTCGGATGAGCATCATCACTCAGATCACGATTCAGATTAATCTTATATCTAACGTCAAAAATCTTTCGTCTTTTTGAATTGTTTAATCGAACTTCATTACCTCCCTTCCATCGCCTGGTTCGCAGCTACGCAACCATTCGACACAATCATCCTCGAAAAGCACGAACATTTCATTAAACAAAGCTATCGCAGCCGGTGCAAGATCTTAACCTCGCAAGGCGTCCAGGAGTTAACGGTTCCGCTTACCGGAAAGCACGGAAAGACTTTAATTATTGATATTAAAATAGACAATACGCAGAAGTGGCTTAACAACCATTGGCGTGCGATTGTATCTGCTTATAACAATGCCCCATTTTTCGAATATTATTCCGATGCCCTCCACAATGCTCTATATAAAGAGCATAAATTCCTGTTCGACCTGAACCTCGAATTGCTGACAATCTGTCGCGGGTGGCTCAAACTGCCAAATGCCATAACGGAAACAATGGCGTACGAAAAATTACCCCAAGCGGGAACTGCTGACCTTCGAAATCTCGTAAATGCTAAGAAAACAGCCGGTTACGAAAAATATTTCCGGCACATTAAATACACGCAGGTATTTGGACAGACGTTTGCAGAGAATATGAGCATCATTGACCTGATATTTTGTGAAGGCCCGAATGCACGCCAGATACTTTCCCGGCCAAGGACCGAATGAACAAATTAAACCCCGCGTGCGTTTAAAATCTTAGCAGAAAATGAGGGCATAAAATCCCTTAAAAGTTTACATTTACACTATTCATTCTATTCCCTATTCTATGGAAGCTAAATTTTCCAACCGTGTTAAAGAAGTAATCTCACTAAGCCGCGAAGAAGCGTTAAGGCTGGGTCACGATTACATCGGCACCGAGCATCTTTTGCTGGGGCTGATTCGTGAAGGCGAAGGCGTGGCCGTGGGCGTATTGAAAAAATTAGGCGTGCCGCTGGATGAGCTCCGGGCTGAAGTTGAAAAAGTATCAAAAGGCACCGCTACACATGAAGTAAAGAATCTCGCAAACATACCGCTTACAAAAGCATCTGAAAAAGTTTTGAAGATCACGTATCTCGAAGCTAAAATTTTCAAAGCTCAATTGATTGGCACCGAGCATTTATTGTTGTCCATTCTCCGCGATGCAGATAATCTCGCTACACAGATCCTCAACAAGTTTGATGTGAATTACGAGACGGTTAAAGAAATGCTCGAATATCAATCTGAAGGTCCTCAAGCTTCTTCCGATACTGACGATCCGGATGATGATTCATCAAAGATCTTTGGCGCGCAAGGAGGCCAGGGTGCTGCCGGTGGAAAAGAGAAAAAAGGTGCGGAGAAATCACGCACACCAGTGCTTGATAACTTTGGTCGTGATTTGACTCGTCTTGCCGAAGACGGTAAGCTCGATCCGATTGTTGGTCGCGAAAAAGAAATTGAGCGTGTTGCCCAGGTTCTTTCCCGCAGAAAGAAAAACAATCCAATTCTGATTGGTGAGCCCGGTGTAGGTAAAACTGCAATCGCAGAAGGTCTTGCGCTGCGCATCATTCAAAAGAAAGTATCACGTGTATTGTTCGGCAAGCGTGTTGTAACACTTGATCTTGCTTCCCTGGTTGCGGGCACTAAATACCGCGGTCAGTTTGAAGAGCGTATGAAAGCTGTCATGAATGAGCTCGAAAAATCTCCGGATGTAATCCTGTTCATTGATGAATTACATACTATTGTAGGTGCTGGTGGCGCGTCCGGTTCATTGGATGCTTCAAACATGTTCAAGCCTGCGTTGTCACGCGGTGAGATCCAGTGTATCGGTGCTACAACATTAGATGAGTATCGTCAGTACATTGAGAAAGACGGTGCGCTGGCAAGACGTTTCCAAATGGTAATGGTTGACTCTACCACGGTAGACGAAACAATCCAAATCCTGGAGAACATTAAAGAGAAATATGAAGATCACCACCATGTGATCTACACCAAAGAGGCGATTGAAGCCTGTGTGAAGTTTTCTGACCGTTACATCAGCGACCGCTTTTTACCAGATAAGGCAATTGACGTAATGGACGAAGCGGGTGCACGTGTACACATTAATAATATCCACGTTCCGGAAGACATTATTAAGCTGGAAGAGGCTGTTGAAGATGTGAAGAAAGAAAAGAACCGTGTAGTGAAAAGCCAGAAATATGAAGAGGCCGCACAGCTGCGCGATCGTGAAAAGAAATTATTGGAACAGCTTGATATCGCGAAAGCGAAATGGGAAGACAAAACCCGTACTGAAAAATATACCGTAAACGAAGAAAATGTCGCGGATGTAATCGGGATGATGACGGGTATTCCAACAAACCGTATTGCACAGAAAGAAAGCAATAAGCTTTTATCGATGGCTACTGAGCTAAGCGGTAAGGTTATCGGCCAAACCGATGCTATTAAAAAGCTGACAAAAGCAATTCAGCGTACACGTGTTGGATTAAAAGATCCCAAGAAACCAATTGGTTCATTTATTTTCCTTGGCCCTACCGGTGTTGGTAAAACGGAATTAGCGAAAGTTCTCGCGACCTATTTGTTCGATAAAGAAGATTCTTTGATCCGCATCGACATGAGCGAATACATGGAAAAATTCTCCGTATCGCGTTTGGTTGGTGCACCTCCGGGATATGTAGGTTACGAAGAAGGCGGCCAGCTTACTGAAAAAGTAAGACGTAAGCCATACTCTGTTGTACTCTTGGATGAGATCGAAAAAGCTCACCCGGATATCTTTAACATCCTGTTACAAGTATTGGATGATGGTATTCTGACTGACGGATTGGGAAGACGTGTTGATTTCAGAAATACAATCATAATCATGACCTCAAATATCGGGGTGCGTGATTTGAAAGATTTCGGAAGCGGAATCGGTTTCTCTACTGCAGCGAAACGTGAGAACGTAGAAGAAAACATGAAGTCAACCATCCAGAATGCCTTGAAGCGGGTGTTTAGCCCGGAATTCCTGAACCGTTTGGATGATGTGATCGTCTTCAATTCACTTCAGCGTGAAGACATCCACCAGATCATCGACATCACGCTCAGAAAAGTATTCGATCGGATTGTGCAGATCGGCTACAACGTTGAGCTGACTGAGAAAGCGAAAGACTTCCTGGCCGAGAAAGGTTACGATCAGCAATTTGGTGCGCGTCCGTTGAACCGTGCGATTACCAAATACCTCGAAGATGCCGTGGCAGAAGAAATTCTGAAAGGCGAGATCGAGGAAGGGGGTACCATCATTGCCGATCACGATGGCAAATCAGATGTTCTGACGTTGAAAGTGAAGAAGCCAAAAGCTGCTTCAAAGAAAAGCGAATAAGTTTACAGTTTAGTTTTATAAATCAATTGATATGGAGGCGGACGAAAGTTCGCCTCTTTTTTTGTCTTTCACTTTCTCCCTAACTTGAAGCATGAGATTATCCTTGACCGTATGCTTTATCGCAATTACTATTATTGCATCAGCACAGAAGAACATCGTTGATTATACCTTTTTATTTTCTGACAAATTAGGAATAATGGCAGGTTATGAAGTGAAATTTATACCAAAATCAAAACAAAAGTTTAGCAGCGAACAGAAAGAAAAAATTTTCCTTGAAACAAAAAGAACTGCTTCTGATTATGGAGAAAATTATACGGTCGTAGAATTTTTAATCAAAAGGGATTCTATTGAAACGCGACTTTTTGCAGAGATCAAAAATCAAATTAAAAGAAAGGGAATTAAGATTAAAGAAATTAAGATTATTAATTTGATTGTACCTCAAAAACTTTATGAAGCTTTAAAACAGAAAGCCGAAATTTCAAAAGAACCTATTCCATCTAGAATAAAGCCATTAAGTAGTTAATAATTAGTGTAAACCAAGCGACAATTTCTCAGTTAAATACTTCCAATACCGCAACGGTACATGCCGCACATGAACCTTTGTATTTTTTCTCGGTGAGATATTAACGCTTAAAAAATATTGCTGCCAGAGCTGTCGGTAATGTGGTTCTTCTTCAGCCACCACGGATTCTGGAAGAAATGTCCGATCGGTTTCTTCTGTAAGGGTTAATTGAATCTCAGAAACTTTGTACGTAGCTGCGCTGTATTGAATTCCGAACTTCCTTCTTTTGTCATAAATGATCCAGTGCTGATCGGCATACCGGTCTTTAAAATGTTTTACGATTAACGGCAAAACATTGAAGTCCGGCTCAATGGCAGCATAATAAATATCATCTGATGTCTGCTGAAAGCGAATGAACGCTTCCATGCGATGCTTCTCCCGATGAACGATTCTGGCAGTTTGTGAAACGTACAGTGTTGATTTGTTGCTGAAATCTTTCTCTGCTGCTGCACTTTTGAAAGCATACCGGATAAATCCAAGAACATGATCCTCCATATCAGCTTTCTCCGATAAAAAAGTTTTGTAAATGTTATTGAGCGATTCACCTGAAATTTTCTTTTTTAGTCCTGACCATACCCGTTTTGCTTTCGCGGGATCTGTTTCAACGTGCAAGATCTCTTCTTCCAATAATGGTTGATAGAGCAAGCTCCTGACTATCCGGCCCGAATCGAGCGTGCGTTCATACAACTCAAACACGCTGGTTAGAAATCCGTCAAAACTTCCATCGTAAATGAGGCGGATCATTGAAATAACGAGAATTGTGATGACAAAGATCTTGCATACTTACTCTGACCTAAAATTGTCTGGCGCAGTTTCTCTTCATGCAGGTCCGTTGGAAACGCATGCTGACCTTTCGTTACAATAAAATGCTTCGCCCGGCTGTATGCCAATCCGAAACGTTTCAGCTCGTCCCAGCCCAGTTTTTTAAATCTTCTTGACTGCACAATCTTTAAAGCCGATGAAACTCCGACCCCCGGAATGCGCAGGATCATTTCATAGTCTGCTTTATTGATATCCACCGGAAATTGATCCAGGTTCCTTAATGCCCATGAAAGTTTAGGATCAATATCGAGATCGAGCTGCGGATGCTTCTCATTCAGCACTTCCTTCAGGGAGAATTTATAGAACCGAAGCAACCAATCGGTCTGATATAATCTGTTCTCGCGAATGATCGGAACGGCTGTACCTAACTTTGGAAGTCGATGATCATTGCTGATCGGAACAAAGCCTGAATAATAAACTCTTTTCAATTGATAACTTTTGTATAAAGCATTTGCGATCGACATGATCTGCAGATCATTCTCCGGACTCGCGCCAATAACAATTTGTGTGCTTTGACCTGCAGGTGCAAATGATGGTGATGTACCAATAAGTTTTCGCTCCTGTTTGAAACCCTGAATGTTTTCGCTCAGGTATTTCATCGGTTTGATGATGTCAATCCGCGTCTTTTCAGGAGCAAGTTGTTTAAGGCTTTGCTCAGAAGGCAGCTCAATGTTCACTGAAAGCCGATCCGCATAAAGCGCAGCTTCTTTCATCAATTCTTCACTGCAACCGGGAATTGTTTTAAGATGAATGTATCCGTTGAAGCGATGTTCGGTACGCAGTTTTTTAGCAACCCGAACCAAACGTTCCATCGTATGATCCGGACTTTTAAAAATGCCTGAGCTGAGGAACAGGCCTTCAATATAATTCCTGCGATAGAAGCCAATTGTTAAATCGACAACTTCCTGAACGGTAAATCCTGCTCGTTTGATATCGTTGCTCTTGCGCGATACGCAGTACAGGCAATCGTAAATGCAGTAATTCGTTAACAGAATTTTGAGCAACGAAACGCAACGGCCATCTTCCGTATAGGTATGACAAATACCGGAGGAAGTTGTATTACCTAATCCTTTTTGCGTATTACTCCGCTTGCTTCCGCTGGAAGCACATGACACATCGTATTTTGCCGCGTCCGATAAAATCGAAAGCTTCTCCTCCACCCGTTCCCACATCATAGCTTTTCCGAAATGGTTGAAGATACTTCACCAGCAAGTGCTAAAGAAACTAAAAACTGCTTTAAGACACGAGTTGTCAGTGATTGTCGGGATTGTCCCAAACATCTTACTGAACACGCAAGCCACTCTGATGCCTGTGTCGACACAGACCGCTGATTCACGATGAATGGATCTTAACCTAGTTCAAGAAAAACACTTTCGTAAACTATTTAGCTTCGTGAATTGTAATTCGGGTATGCAACTTCAGGATCTTCATAAAGCGACCTCATCATTCAAAAGTACAAACGCATTTCCGGCCTGGTTTATCGGGCATGGAAGTCCGATGAATGTGCTGATGGACAATGCGTTTACGCAAACCTTAAATAAAATGGGCAAATCATTAAATGATAAGCCCAATGCCATTCTCGTAATCTCAGCACACTGGCTCACCCGAAAAGGAACGTACGTTGCTGTAACGGAAAAGCCTGAAACGATCTATGACTTTTATGGTTTTCCGCAAGCGATGTACAATGTGAAATATCCCTCGCCCGGTGCTCCCGAATACGCGCAGGAAGTGAAAAAGATCATCACCTCAACCCCTGTTCAGGAGGATAAAGACTGGGGACTTGATCATGGTGCATGGACAGTTTTAGCACATGCATTTCCTGAAGCCGATATTCCGGTGTTTCAGATGAGCATTGATTATTCGCAGCCGGCAGCATATCATTTTAAACTGGCGCAGGAATTACAAGCGTTACGAAGCAGAGGTGTGCTCATCATCGGCAGCGGAAACATTGTTCATAATTTACGTGCGGCCGATTTTCATAACATCGGTGCAAATCCCTATCCGTGGGCACACGAGTTTGATGCGATCAGCAAAGAGAAAATTTTGAATCGTGAGTTTACTGATTTAGTGAATTATGAAAAGCTCGGTCAGGCTGCGTTAATGTCAGTCCCCACTCCCGATCACTATTTTCCAATGATTTATAGTCTCGGATTAGCAAGAGACAAAGATGAGATACAATTTACCTACGAGGAAATTCAGAATGCAAGCGTGAGCATGCGGTGTTTTGAGATGAAATAATTTATTAAAATTTTTTTGGTTTGTGTCGACACAGACCACGGATAAAATAAAATAATCTATTTTTGATCATGTTTAACATTGATCAAATCAAAGCTGCCCATTCAAAAGTTAAATCGGGCGCAGATTTTCCGGCTTATATCCGGGATTTAAAACAACTTGGTGTAACTAGATATGTAACGTTTGTAAAAGACGGTCATACTGATTATTCCGGTAAGGATAATTTTCAAACCTCCTCACCTGCACGATATGCTGACTTACAAATTGCTTCTTCGGGCAATGCGTCACGATTTAAAGCTGATCTGAAAGCGCATCAGCAAGGCAAAACAGATTACCCGACTTTTTGTTCGGATTGTGCAAAATCAGGAATTGAAAAATGGATTGTTGATCTGAATGAAATGACGTGTACATATTTTGATCAGGAGGGTAAAGTAGTATTAATAGAACAGGTTCCGCAATAATCAATACCCACCATAAAACTTCCGTAAAAACCACTCCGCACTTATCAGTGCCAGCAGCAGGAAGAACACCCATTTCAGGTTTAACAGGTTATCGTATTTTTCTTCCGTGTGAATAACACTTGAAGCTTCTTTTTTGGATAGATCACTTTGAAGCTTGCCGGTTTCAGAAACATGATAAAATTTTCCACCCGTTGAAGCCGAGAGTTTGCGCAGCAGATCAAAATCAGCCGTGAGGTTTTGCAACTCCGCTTGCTGGGCAGTTATTAAAAACTGACCGCGTACTTTTTCCTCTTTCCCATTGATGGTTGTTGATGCGGTGTATTTGTAAATACCTTCTTTCAATCCTCCTATCTGGTAGCGCGCATTACCCGGACTGATCACATAATTGTAATTGAATTTTTTGCCGGCATCATTTGTAACTTCAAGATTAATGCGGTTTCCAAATACGGGCTCATAAATTTCATTATACACCTGGCTTTCAAAAACAACTGCTTCCGTATCTGAAAACTGCTGTTCGACCGGATAACTTTTAAACCGGCTTTTATCATCGGTTGTGCTTAAGTACTGGATCAGCTTGCCAAACACTTCATCAAATGCTTCGATATTCTCATTCTTTGAGTATTCTTCCAGTCTCCACTGCCAGAAACCTTCACCCAGCATCACTGCAATTTTATGGTTATCAGGAATGTCAATCCAAAGCAATGACTTGTCCGTTGCGATACTTCCCACACGTTGCGATAATAACGTTACGGAAGATGCCGGGATTTGCATCCGGCCAAACGGAACCCACACAGGTGGAAAGCCTGAGAACACGGAATTAGCTTCAGGTGATAAGAGAAAATACGGAAATGATGGATTGACAATCGGCATGACATCATCGTATTGCCGTGGAGGTGTTTCAAATTTTAGCGGCATGTTCAGTTGATCCATGAACGCCAAATCCGTTTGCTGACCCACCACCACAAACAACGATGTTTTACTGGTCGCAAATTTCTGAAAGAGATCTCGCGTACGGCCACGCTTGTCGGGCGATTGGTGAAAGATCACCAAATCAATATTAGCAGGCTGTAAATTTTTTGCTTCTGTTTCTTCCACACCCGGAATGTGAAGGATCATTTCATAATTGGAATTTTTATCGATGATCGAGCGCAAGGCTTTAATATCGGGATGCGGAGCATTGGCCACAACCAGGATTTTCTTTTTTCCCTCCACCACATCAATAAATGCGGTTGATCTATTATTACGAACATTCTTTTCGCCCTGCTTCACCTCGACCTGGACATCGTACCGTTGAATGCCTTGTTCGGTTGCCGACACATTGAATTCAGTTGTCAGCAGTTGATCATTACCGGAGTTCTTTGTTTGTTTTTCCAAAACTTTTCCGCCTTGCAGCAGGGAAACAGTAATATTTTGATTTGAAAATCCCTTAACCAGAACTTCAGCCCGGATCGGAAATTTATTTCCCTGGTAGGCAATCTTATTATAAACAACATCTTTAATCGCAATGTCCTGCCGTTGCGCAGTATCGCCTACGCCAATTGTATAAACCGGAAAGCTATACACTGTGTATAAAGGTGAAAGTCCGGAGTTATAAATTCCATCGGATACCAGCAAAACTCCGGCAATAGACTGACCTTCATATTGATTGGAGATTTTACGCAGCGCACCCTGAAGATCAGACACCGGCTCATTAAATTTTATAACCGTTGCATCGTCTCCCGAGAGATCTTTTTGAAAGGTTTCATAACCCGCATCATTAAGCGCTGATCTTATTCCGGTGAGCGACTGTTGAAGAGATTTTAACGAAACAGAATCTGTTGTTTCTTTTACCGAAACAGAATTATCCTGAAGAATAATAAACACCGGTTTTTCATACAGGTTATTGATCTGGCGAATGATCGGACCTAACAATAAAAACGCCAGAAGGAAAACCAGCATGGTACGGCCGCTAAATAAAATCCTGTTTAATGTGCCCGACCAGGGATGTTTGCTTCTATAGAGAAGAAATGCATAGCCTATTGCTATTGCCAGGCAGAGCAAAACAAACGCAGGGTGTGATTCGAGGATAATGTTCTTCACTATATTGTTTCAGATTTTAAAATTTCAGATTTGACACTCTCTGAAATTTGAAATTTTTGAATTTTACTAATATCCATATTTTTCTTTCCACAACGAACGAAGATGCTTTCGAAGCTCATCTTCACGCACATTATTTCCGGGCTCATAAAATTTCTGACCGCTGATTTTCTCCGGCAAAAATTCCATGTTCACAAACCCGCCTTCATAATCATGCGCGTACTGATACCCTTTTCCATAGCCCATGTTCTTCATCAGCTTGGTGGGCGCATTTCGTACCGATAACGGAACAGGCAGATCACCGGTTTCACGAACGGTGCTCAACGCATTTTCAATCGCCATATAGCTCGCATTGCTTTTTGGCGAACTGGCCAGGTATACTGCACACTGCGCCAGGATTATTCTTGCTTCCGGGTAGCCGATCACATCCACTGCCTGAAATGTACTGTTCGCCATCACCAACGCAGTTGGGTTAGCGTTCCCGATATCTTCTGAAGCGAGGATCAGCATTCTGCGCGCAATGAACTTAACATCTTCACCGCCTTCCACCATTCGCGCTAAGTAATAAATGGCTGCGTTGGGATCGCTTCCGCGGATTGATTTTATAAAGGCTGAGATGATGTCATAATGCTGCTCACCACTTTTGTCATAGATCGCGATCTTCTTTTGCGCTACGCTGGTAACAAGCTCATCGGTGATCATAACCTTACCGTTCACTTCTGAGTCTACAACAAGTTCGAGCAGGTTCAGCACTTTGCGGGCATCTCCGCCTGACAATTGAAACAATGCCTGATGCTCCTTTATCTCAACATCCCGTTTTTTAAGCTCTTCATCCTTTTGTAGTGCTTGGTTAACAAGCTTTAACAGATCCTTTTCCTCCAACGCATTCAGGTTATACACCTGGGATCTGGATAACAAAGCTGAGTTTACTTCAAAGGAAGGATTTTCTGTTGTTGCTCCGATAAGTGTAATAATTCCCTTCTCAACCGCACCCAGTAATGCATCCTGTTGTGATTTATTGAATCGATGGATCTCATCTATAAATAAAATTGATCGCGGTGACGATTTTGCCTTATCAATGATCTCGCGAATATCTTTTACACCTGCACTGATTGCACTTAAAATATAAAACGGCTTCTTCGCTTCATTCGCAATAATATTGGCGATGGTTGTTTTGCCTACTCCGGGCGGACCCCAGAAGATCATCGAAGGAATATTTCCGGACTGAATGGTTTTCCGGATTACGCCCTTCTCACCCACAAGATGTTCCTGCCCCACCAAATCATCGAGCCTGGTGGGCCGCAGACGTTCTGCCAGGGGAGGTTTACTTGTATTGAAAAGCATGGACATGCAAAATAGTTTGTTTTACCGAAAAACCGGGAGGAATTAGATCAACGGTAATTATGACTATTTAGTTTGTGAAGACACAAACGAAGATTTGTTTACAGGAATTTATAAACGAATGCCACGGTGAGGCTCGGTATGTACCCATAGCGTGAATAGTAATAATCAAGCTTTTCATCTACTTCATCGTCCATCTCGCTCAGATCGCGGTTCTCGGAATACAGGTGACTTTTTGACCACACATTTTTGCTTACACCAAATTCTGCATCGATCTCGAGATGCTCATTCTTTAATGGAAAACGTCTGCCATATAAAACTCCAACTTGTATTAAAGATGAGCGCACACTTACCTGCCGGTCGTCCGGATCACTTCCAGGTCTTAACGGAAAAAGTGAAAAGTTCTCATCGAAATATTCTTCTACCGGATCAGGCGCTGTTCCCTTTCCGCGAAGGTTAATGAATTGCCCGAATGTGCCGACATAGTTTTTACCAAAGTTATAGTTCGCACCCAGTTCACCTACCAGGCCAAACTTAAAGGAGTCCCGGATCACATCAATGATCTCGGGCGTTGTTCCAACTTTTTCCAATACCCAGATAACTACCGTACTATTGGGTTCTGACAGCACACCGCCCTGAACACTAATGGAAAATTTTTTATTGATGTGATATTCATATCCCAATCCAAACTGAAGGGGCACTTCTGCCAAAGCTTTTATCGAATGTTTCTGAGCATGCAGAACAATGCATGGCAAAAGCAGCAATAACATCAAAAGATTTTTCAGGAGGACCTTCATTTTCATTCACATTTAAGAACCAGAAGCTGATCAACTTTGTTTTTTATTCGCGAAACCCGTACTTTTGTCGTCCAACATCGCGGGGTGGAGCAGTTGGTAGCTCGTTGGGCTCATAACCCAAAGG
>CAZHQP010000021.1:0-18214 GCA_964534735.1 uncultured Roseivirgaceae bacterium | reverse complement strand
CGGTCGCCTGTTTTTACCATTGATTTGCGCGCAGAGCTGATCTCCGAATTTTGTTTCTCGGTTTCAAGCTCATACAGTTTTGCAATCAACATCTTCATGGCGCGTTCGCGGTTACCATGCTGAGAGCGTTCCACCTGGCAGGTGATCACAATGCCGGTTGGCTTGTGTGTCATCTGTACCTTCGTTTCAACCTTGTTAACGTTCTGTCCACCGGCACCGCCCGAACGTGAAGTTTGTACTTCAATATCAGCCGGATTGATTTCAATATTAACATCTTCAACTTCCGGCAGCACGGCAACCGAAGCAGCGGAGGTGTGAACACGGCCCATCGTTTCAGTATCGGGTACGCGTTGCACACGATGTACACCTGATTCAAACTTGAACAAAGCGTATGCACCTTCACCCGTTACACTGCTTACAATTTCTTTGTAGCCGCCAGCCGTTCCCTCGGTTGAGTCAAGTACTGTTAACTTTAATCCGCGCTTGTCGCAAAAGCGCTGATACATTCTGAATAAATCTCCGGCAAAAAGTGCAGCTTCATCTCCACCAGTTCCGCCCCTAATTTCAAGGATAATATTCTTATCATCGTTGGGATCTTTCGGGATGAGCATTTCTTTTATCTCGGCTTCAACTGCTTCTATTTTTGTAGCGAGCTCATCAAGCTCCTCCTTTGCCATTTCGCGCAACTCGGGGTCCTTCTCTTTTTCCAGCAATTCCTTGGCCTGCTGCTGATGATTTAACGCGTCTCTGTATTGATTGTATCTAATAACAATTTTCTCGAGGTCTTTATATTCCTTGTTCAGCTGCATGTATTTTTTCATGTCCTGAACAATGTCAGGCTGTACAATCAGCTGGCCCACTTCCTCAAACCGGTGCCTTAATTCTTCAAGTTTCTGGATCATATTCGGTAAATCGGGCAAAGTTAATCAGGATTCATGGATTTATGGATTCGCAGGATTTATATTCACAGTCAGGCTATTGAGACTTGGCATTGGAACCTTAGTTTTGCAGCATGAAAAAATCATTCCTTGCTATAGTGCTTTTCCTTTCCGCCTGCGGAGGATCACTTTCAGACGAGCAGCGCAAGCAGATGCGTGAAGCGAGCGAACAGCAGGCTATCATTAAAGTTACCGATGCTGAAATTCTGGAAGCAGCCTTTGCAAAGGGAAGATCAGTTATGAGTCTGCTTAAGAATAACAATCCGGATACCAGTAAAGTTGCAGCACAAGAAGCGGTAAAAATCCATTGGCTGGGCGCAGGCAAAGCACATGGACTGGAAATTGAACAACAACTAATTGATGCTTACATGAATAGTTTGATTTCAGGAACACCGCTGGAGGATAATGTTCAGAAAATCGGAACAGATTCGTTATTATATACAAATCCGGCAGTGATTACCCGTGCTGACAGCTCGATTGAAATCCGGGGAACCTGGAACATCTGGATTGCTAAAAAGGAACTTATCCTGGCGATGAATAAAAAGTAACATGGCATTACCTTTGCAACCGATCCGGGTAAAGATGTGTCCAAAAGCCGGCAATTTGTTATAGTCAGGGGATATGAAAGTGTTAAACGGAGTTTTAGCGGTGATATTATTTGCTTTGGCAGCCTGTTCATCTGATCAGGAAGTAAGGGTGTACTCTGTTTCTTATTCTTTTAACGATTCAACTTCAGGATGGACTGGTGACTTTGCGGATTACCCGTTCGACTCAACAGGCTATCACCTGCACTTTGATTTAAATACACTGCCGTACAAGATCAATTCCGATTCTTCAAAAAAGGGATTGCGTATTTCAGGGATCAGTGGAGAAGACGGCTTGTTTATGTTTATCAAGAAAAAAGTAACAGGACTACGCCCGAATACAACCTATGAACTTTTATTCAATGTCCGGGTAGCTTCCAATGAACCGCTTGGATTGGTAGACGGAGCAAAGCCGGGCGAAGATGTTTACATTAAAGTTGGAGGCACAACTTCAGAACCTCAAAAAATTCTTGTTGATGATGTCTATCGCATGAGTCTGGATAAAGGCATGGAATCAACCGATGGCGGAGATATGATTGTAGTCGGCCATATCGGTGTGTCAACTTCAACTACCGATTATGCACTTATTGTTCGCAATAATAATTTAACGCGTGGTGTTTTTGTAAGAACTAATGAACGCGGAGAGCTCTGGGTGATTGTTGGAACAGATTCGCTTTACCGGGGGGAGACTACACTTTACTATACACAGGTTGATATACTGTTCAACCAGGCTGAATAGCATAGCTAACGCTTTGTTTTAACAACTTTTTTAACTACAGTTCTTTTCTTTTTTGCCTTCGGAATGTTGCCGATGCGCGGATCGCTTTTTTTAATAAGCGCACAGATCTTGATAACTGATTCCTCAAAGTCATCAGCTTGCTCAGGAATAATTTGCCAGCCTGTTTCATCGCCTCCACCTAACAAATAGATCGAACGCATCGAAGGGAGAATTTTTTTTAATTCTGCGTGATGTTCGGGCCTGGTAGCAATCCATACACCGTTGTCATCGGTGTGTGAATCGCGGCTTCGCAAGGCTAAAACAATTCTCTCACCGATATAAATTCCGTAACACCCAAACATCGGGTTGGTGCGCGGTTTCAAAGAATCAAGCTCATCCAGGACAAAAGGAAATGGAATAGAGGCTGATTTCTTCATCATGGCATTTTACTCCTTAACCCACTTAACCTTTTCGGCAATCGGGTTGCGCCTGCTCACCTGGTTTGTATGTTTGGGAACACCGACATGGAAGAATCCGAGGATTTTATCTTCCGGTGCTAAACCAAATGCCTCGTTCGCATCTTTGTAAAAAGTAGGACCCCCTGTACTTAAATAGGCGCCTGCACCTAACGCTGCTGCCGTCAGGTGCATATTTTGAATAGCAATGAACGTTGATCCAAGCTCTTCCATTTCGGGAACAGAATTCTTCTCATCACGTTTCATATATACTAATATAATGTGTGATGACTCAAGGGGTTTGTTGAGCATGTTGGTATACTTCGCTTCATCAAACGTTCCTTCAGCTTTGGTTTTGTTTTCGTAAAGCTTAGCCTGGATGGCACCTAATTTTTTTCGGCCTTCGCCACTGTACACGATAAAACGCCATGGCTCTGTGAACTTGTGCGTAGGTGCCCAGTTGGCGTTCTCCAGCATTTGTTGGATTACAGCATCGTCCACTTTTTCTCCTGTATAATCGCGCGGAAAGATTGAGCGTCTGGATTGAAGAATTTTATTAATGTTTTCGGTAGTCGTCATTATTATTTAGGAAACATGGTAGGATCGATGCCGGGAATAAGCTTCATGGCATTTTTATAATAGATTTTTTTCAGCACATCATCGGGCAGCTCGAGGCCATACATTCTCCAGAAGGCATGATAGCGTTTGTGATACGGGAAATATTCATCGGCAGTTTCCAGCACCCGGAAATACGTTTCATATTCTTCAGGTACCCACGAATCTTTTCCGAACAATACGCGATCCTGATACTTGATCAAAAACTCACGGGCTGAACGCGGCTGACGACCAAGTTCGGCAATTACGGCTCCGATCTCCGTATACATATTTGGAAACTTGTCAAGCAACCCGCTCAACTTTTTTAAATCATTTGCATACCAGCCTAAGTGCGCATTGATGAATTTTGTTTTCGGATGTTTTTTGAAAACGTTATGCTGTTCAGCGATTACCTGTTCAAAGCTTGGGAAAGAGTTGTCGTACCGTCTGCTCGGATGTAGCTTTAGTTCCAGCCAGCGTTCATTCAGGCTGTCGATCGGATCCCAAAAAGGTTTTGGATCGGCTGAGTGGATCAGCACAGGGATGCCAAGCTCTCCGCATTTTGCCCAGATCGGGTCAATGCGCGGGTCATCGATAGCAATCCGTTTTCCGCTTTTGTCTTTATTATGTAACCCCAGGCTTTTATAAATCTTCAATCCCTTTGCACCGCGCTTTACATCTTCTTCCAATTGTTTTACCATCCGTGCCTGCCAGTCGGGATTGTCAATATCTGTGAAATCAACATTGGTAAAAAGAATAAACCGCTTAGGATAATGAGCTTTAATGTTCTCAAATGATTTTTCGAGCTTTTCACCTGAATACGGAAATCCACGACCACTTAAGTTGATCATCACAGCCATGTTAAGCGTATCCATTGCCTTCACACGCAGACTTAAATCGCCCGTAGGCATATCGAAGTAATGATTATGAATGTCGATGAATGGAAATTTGGCTTTCGATAGCCTGTGCTTAGGCACAACCAGCGTTGAAGGCGGATCATAGCTTTCAAAATCCATTTTCATTTCAAGTGCTTTCTCCTGCGCACTTGCGAAAAAGGTTACTGCTGAAAAGATGATTAAGAGTAGGTGAGCTTTACGGATCATGTTGATGCGGATTTCTGACAAAATACGGACTAACAACACAATATTTGTTAAAAACCTCCCATCGAAAGAAAGATTATTACCAGTGGAGAAAACGGTACAGGATTGGCAGCATCACCCAAAAAATGGCTGACCAAACAATTTTTCATACTTTAGCTTATTGAAATTCAGGTTCATGAACAGGATAACACAGCTTGCGCTTTTATTTTTTGTATTAATCACTTCTCTGGCCGGAGCCCAGGATCCGCTGGATGCAGTAAAAAAGAAAATTGAGAAGAAAGATTATGCCGGAGCAAAGGCTGATGTCTCAAAAATTCTTGCAGCGAACCCTAAAAACAAACAAGCTTACGTTCTAAGCGGACAGGCAAGATTAGGCCTGGAAGATCTGTACGGTGCGATCGGTGATTATACCTATGCGTTGGAGATTGACTCAACACTTTCAGAGGCCTGGAATAGCCGTGGCATTGCCAAGGCTGCATTGGGCGATAATGAAGATGCCATCCTGGATTTTGATAAGGCCGTTAAGTTTAATGCAAAGAACAGCGAGTATTACACCAACCGCGGGTTTGCCAAATATGACATTGAAGATGTTGAAGGCGCGTACTTTGATTTTTCAAAAGCGCTGGAGATTGGCCCGGCTGATGCAGATAAATATTTTAACCGCGGCTTTGCGAAAGCAGAACTGGGTGAATTCATCAGTGCGATAGATGATTATACAAAAGCCATTGAGCTTGATAAGACGGACGCAACACTGTTTAATTATCGCGGAGTGGCATATTTTAATGTTCAGAATTTCCCCAAGGCAACAGCGGATTATAACGAAGCGATCCGCCTTGATCCGAAAAATTCATTGATGTTTGAGAATCGTGCGCTAACCAAAGTGGCAACCGAAGATTTTAAAGCCGCACTGGAAGATTATAACAAAGCCATTGAGCTCACAAATGATGATCCGGAGCTGTATAATTTAAGAGGGCTTGTTAAATACTATCTCGAAGATCAGGATGGGGCAATTGCTGATTATACAAAAGCGATTGATCTTGACCCAACCAACTCATCGTATTTTGATAACCGCGCATTGAGCCGTAAAGAAAAAGAAGATTATGCAGGGGCATTGGAAGATTACAGCACTTCGATTGAGCTTTACCCAACGGATGGCGAAACGTTTTATCAGCGCGGACTCGTAAAGCTGGCGATGAATAATAATTACGATGCGTGCCTCGATTTTAAAACGGCAGAAGAGCTTGGTTCGCCTGATGCGAAAGCTGCAATCAAGAAAAACTGTAAATAGTTTTCACGTTGAAGGTCGCAATCATCCTGAACGGCCTTTCGGGCAAAAAGAAATTCTTTTATTCAAAACTTCTTCCCGTTATTCGGGAACATCATCACGCAAATGTGTTTGAAACGCAATCGGCTACCGATGCTTTTGATTTCGCGGCTAAAGCCGTTGAAACTAACTATGATCTGATCATTGCCGCAGGCGGAGACGGAACGATCAACCAGGTAGTAAATGGAATGCTGGAGAACGATCTCCCCATGGATCAATTACCCATGCTGAGTATTCTTCCGGCCGGAAGCGGTAACGACTTCGCCCGAACAGTAAGCATAAACTCTAACCCGGAGGAACTTAGGAAACGCCTTGCCAACATAACCCCTGCACGCATGGATGTGGGATCGGTAACCTTTCGAAAAAATAATGCACGATCACATTCATACTTTATCAATGTAGCATCCGCAGGGATGGGTCCGGAAGTGCTGAACAGAATGGCTTCGGGGAAGAAACGATTCGGCTCAGCGGTTGCCTACTATGCAGCTATTCTTAAAACGTTTTGGTCGTACCGATGCATGCGGGTTACTATTAAATCTCCGGATTGGCAGTGGGATAATAATCTTCGAACGCTCGCGTTAGGAAATGGAAAATATTTTGGAAGCGGGTTATGCATTGCGCCTGAAGCAAAACCGGATGACGGAGTGCTTTCAGCCTTTGTTTGTGGGAGTGTTTCTGTACTGGATTTTATCCGCTACACCTCAACACTTAAGAATTCCAAAAAAATCAATCATTCGAAAATTGAGTATAAGGCGACTGACAAAATTGAGCTTACGGCTGAATCGCCTTGCCGGATTGAAGCCGATGGCGAACTTCTGGGATTTCTGCCGGCACGTATTGAAGTTATCCCGGGAAGAATTAAATTTCTTTATTGAACTTCCAGCATGCAAAAGTAATGCTTGGACTGTAATTCGAATTGCAATTTGAACAAGAGATTTTTATCCCATTATCAAAAGCTCGAGCAGCAACGGGTACTGATTCTTGACAGTGTCAGGAATTTATCCCTGCAAAAATTCAATGAAGCACCTTCGGGTAAATGGTCGATCGCTCAGATTTTGACGCATTTGCTTATTTCCGAAAGGCTTTCGGTCGGTTACATGCGGAAAAAATCCCTGGGCATTGATACGCTTAACGATTCCGGACTAAAGCAGAAACTGGTATCTGTTCTGCTTAAAGCTTCCCAGCGTATGCCAATGTTGAAATTCAAAGCACCCAAAGTTGTTGTTGAGAATACTCCTGCAGCGCTTTCACTTGAAGAAATAACGGATCGCTGGAATCAGTCACGGGCTGATCTGAAACAACTCCTGGAAAGCATACCGGAAGAGCATTCGCGGAGACTGATTTATAAGCACCCGATCGCGGGGATGCTCGATGCCGGACAAGCCGTGAAATTTATGTACGAGCACATCCGTCACCATTCACCACAGATCAAAAGCCTCTTAAAAGACTAATTTGTAGTCTGTAAATTTTGCAAGGTTTTGTTACGCGACTGAACTATCTTTCGTTTTTAACCGAACCTCCAGATGAATAAACTCCAACTGCTCACTGCGATTCTATTTATTTCTATCGCGGCTTCTGCACAGCAGAAATTACTAAGTCCGAAAGAATTCTTAGGCTACGAATTGGGTGAGCGGTTTACCCGGCATCATCGCGTAGTTGAATATTATCAGCATGTAGCGAGCGTGATGCCCAACGTTTCATTGTTTATGTATGGTGAAACATATGAGCACCGTCCCTTAATCTATGCGGTTGTCGCTTCAGCAGATAACAGTAAAAACCTGGAGCAGATCCGGCTGGATAACCTGAGAAGAGCGGGTATGGAATCGGGAACAGCGTCCACCAAAGTAGCGATGGTTTGGCTGAGCTATAATGTTCATGGAAATGAAGCCAGCTCGATTGAAGCTTCGATGCAAACGTTGTATGAGTTGGCTGATCCGAACAATATGCGGTCTCAGCAAATGCTAAAGAACACAATCGTCATTCTCGATCCATGTATGAATCCGGATGGTCGCGACCGGTATGCAAACTTTTATAATCAATACGGGAATTTTCCACCTAACTCAGACAGTGATGGCAAAGAACACCGCGAGCCGTGGCCGGGCGGAAGAGCAAATCACTATTTATTTGACCTGAACCGCGACTGGGCGTGGCTTATCCAGACTGAATCGCAGCAGCGGATTAAAGTTTATAACCAATGGTTGCCGCACGTGCACGTTGATTTTCACGAGCAGGGCGCCAACAATCCCTATTATTTTGCACCTGCTGTTGAGCCGTTCCATGAAGTAATCACTCCCTGGCAGCGCGAGTTCCAGATTATGATCGGGAAGAATCACGCCAAATATTTTGATGCACAAGGCTGGCTCTATTTTACAAAAGAAGTTTTCGATCTGTATTATCCAAGCTATGGCGATACGTATCCAACCTACAGTGGAGCGATCGGGATGACATATGAGCAGGGCGGAGGCGGTCGCGCGGGATTGTCGATTACAACCAATGAGGATGATCCGCTTACGTTGAAAGACCGGTTAACACATCACTATACTTCGGGGATGTCAACGGTGGAGATCACCTCACAGAATGCAACAAAAGTTGTGGATGAGTTTGAAAAGTATTTTAAAGAAAGCATGAACAACCCGGCATCACTTTATAAAACCTATGTGATTAAAGGTGATAATAACCCGGATAAAGTGAAACAGCTTGCTTCATGGCTCGACAAGCATGGAATTAAATACGGCTATCCTTCAGCCGGAAAGGCTTTGAAAGGCTTTGACTATACCACTCAAACTTCGCAGAATTTTAACCTGACAACCGAAGATTTAGTGATCAGTGCGTATCAGCCGAAAGGAAAATTTGTAACCACCTTGTTTGAGCCGCAATCCAAGCTTCCGGACTCCGCTACCTATGATATTACAGCATGGAACCTGATGTATGCCTACGGTCTGAAAGCTTTTGCACTTACTGAACGAATCAATGTTGGGAAGACATATCAGCCAAAACCGGTTGATAATTCAGCTGTAAGCGCTAAGCCCTATGCCTATATATTTAAGTATAAGAGCTTACGCGATGTTGAATTCCTGGCGGCTTTGTTGAATAAGAAAATCAAAGTTCGCCTGGCTGTTCAGACTTTTAAAGTTTCCGGGGAAACCTTTGATGCCGGAACGCTAATCGTAACGCAACGCAATAATGAAAGCATTGCAGGATTTGATAATGTCGTCCAATCACTGGCGCGCCAGATGGACCGTAAAGTTTATACAACCACTACAGGCTTTGTAGACGCAGGCAGAGATTTCGGTTCGGATTATGTTACGTACCTGAAAGCTCCTAAAGTTGCTATGTTAACAGGAGAGCAGACATCTTCTTTGTCAGTGGGCGAGATCTGGCATTTCTTTGAACAACAGTTGCACTATCCGGTTACGCAGATCGGAACGGATTATTTTAAATCGGTAGAGCTGCATAAATATGATGTGCTTGTAGTGCCGGAAGGCTACTATCGTTTGTTTGATGAAAAGACACTTGGTGATGTGAGCGACTGGGTTAGCAATGGCGGCAGATTGATTTTGATTGCCAATGCACTGAACTCATTTGCCGATCAGAAGGGCTTTGGATTGAAGCTTTACACCAATGATGATGAAAAGAAAGCAGCTGAAAAGCTTGAGAGCGAGCAGAAAGAAAAAGAAGGCTTGCGTACGTATGATGCTGCCGAGCGTAAATCTATCTCTGAGTTTATGCCCGGAGCAATCTATAAAACAACATTGGACAAATCACATCCATTGGCGTTTGGTTTGGGCGATGTGTATTACTCGCTTCGCGAAAATAATTTACGGTTCGGCTACCTGGAAGACGGTTGGAACGTGGGCGTGATTAAAGGAAAAGCAAAGCCTGTTCAGGGATTTGCAGGCTTTAAAGCCAATAAAAAGCTGGATAACTCGCTCGTGTTTGGCGTAGAAGATAAAGGGCAGGGACAAGTGATTTATTTTGTCGACAACCCGCTGTTCAGATGCTTCTGGGAAAACGGGAAGATGGCTTTCGCGAACGCGGTGTTTATTGTAGGAGGTCAATAAGATTTCAAGTTTCAGATTTCGGGTTACTGAAACTTGAAATCTGAAACTTTATAATGCGTTAATGGCTGAGTCATAATTCGGCTCATCGCCAATCTGCGGAACAAGCTCGGTATGCTTCACTTTTCCCTGCTTGTCAATCACAACAATAGCCCGGGCAAATAATCCTGCAAAGGCAGTATCTGTTAACTCCACTCCGTAATTTTTTGAAAAGCCGAGATCGCGGAAATCCGAAGCAAGCGAAACATTTTTAATTCCCTCCACTCCGCAGAAACGTTTCATCGCGAATGGAAGATCTTTCGCAATGTTGATAACAACGGTATCAGAAAGTGCAGCCGCGCGTTTGTTAAACTCCCGCACAGAAGATGCGCAGGTGCTGGTGTCTACGCTTGGGAAAATGTTGAGCACAACATTTTTTCCTGCGTAATCACGCAGTCGGATCTCTTTCATATCCGTTCCGGTTAAGACAAAGTCCGGAGCAGTTGAGTTTATTTCCGGAAGATTGCCATTGGTGTTGGCTGGCTGTTCGCCAAGTTTAGTTTGTGCCATATAGAATAATTAATTGTTAACGACCGAGGTTAAAGAAAATAGGGAGAACGAATTGAGAACGCACTGTTTCATCATTTTGTTTACCAGGCACCCATTTTGGGAACAAGGAAATAACACGGATAGCCTCCTCGTTCAAGGAGGCATGTATACCCTTTATAACTTCTATATTGGAAATTGAACCATCTTTTTCCACAATATACTTTACAAATACTTTTCCATAGTATCCGCTTCGCTTGGCTTCTGCAGGATACCGTATGTTAGTCTGAAGAAATTTGGTTAACTCTGACTGACCGCCAGGAAATTGAGCAGGCTCATCAACAGCATAATAAACTTGTTCATCGGATCCGGCTGATAAAGTATCTTTTTTTGAAGCAGCATTAGCTTGATTTGCTTTGCGGGGATCTTTCCCAGGCAAAAAATTAAGAAAAGGATAGTGTTTTCTTTCCGTATCGATTGTGTACAGAAATTTTTCAGTCACCTCAAACTTATACGGGAGCATGAATTTATTATCGATTGGAGCATCGAGGTTTCTGCCATTGGGCACGTTTATCCAGCCATTCCTGAATATGCCATCTTTATAATTTTCACGGTAGATCAGAGTGCCATTACTGAGCTTGCATATCCAAGGCCCTGTTTTCTTTCCATTTTCAAATTTTCCGGTAATGACATAATGCTCTTTTTCATTGTACCATTCATACTCAAAACGCCACATACCGGTTCCACCATCCATAGTCTTGTTCCCCACGGTGTCATATACCACACTGGGTGAAAATGAACCTTCTGTAAAAGTTACTTCACGTTCGGGCTTTCCATTTTCAAAATAGTACTTCCAAACTCCATCCCGCAGGTTCTTTTTAAAATTTCCCTGAGCCTGTAATTTTCCAGAGGGATAATAAAAAGTGAATTCACCTTCTTTCGAGCCGAAGCGGTTGTAGAATCCTTTCATTACGAGAATGCTATCAGGAGTATAATCTCTCACCTCGCCTACGAAAAACAGATTAACCGAATCATAACCGCAAACCCGATAGTATACGCTTTGATTTTTTGGCGTGATCTCCCATTTAAAGGTATAGTATATGGTTTCTTTTTTTTGTCCGAAAAGCTGACAAAAAGCACAGCATACAAAAAAAGCAAGGCTATTATTCTCATGCGTAGAAACCTATGAAATTTACAAGTCATAGTGTGTTGATTATTATCAATCGAGTTTAAATGGAATCGGGATCACAAATTGCGATCTCACGACCCGACCATTTTGCATACCCGGAATCCATTTTGGAAAAATGCCTACAAGACGTATTGCTTCTTTGTCGAGATCTGCATTTATGCCTTTTGTTATCCTGATGTTTGAAATCGACCCGTCTGTTTCGACAATAAAGCTTACGAAAACGTTTCCTTCTATTCCCATTCGTAGCGCTGCTCTGGGATAGATTTGATTTTGTTTGATAAACTTCATTAACGCAGCCATTCCGCCCTCGTATTGGGCCTGCTTCTCAACAGCATAAAACACTTTTTGATCTTCAGGAATGGTATCGTTGTATCCTGATTCTTTCGTTGTTTTAATTCTGGATAATTCTGAATCTTCCGGTAAAAAAAGCAAAAAGGGATAATGCTTGCGCTCCGTACCCATAACATATACGAAGCTTTCTGTAACTTCTAATTTATACGGAAGCATAAATTTATTATTTACAGGCTCCTGAAGTTTTTCCTGTGTTTTTCCATCGGTAACAATTCCTTCCTTAAATACATTATTTTTATAAAACTCCCGATATAAAACCTGTCCATTGCTTAGGCTGCATGTCCAGAATCCTTCCTTCTTTCCTTTTTTAACCTGACCTTCAACAATATACCGATGAGGAATTCCATACCATTCGTATTCATAATGCCAGTTACCCGTTCCGTTAGTTATCAACGCTGCTCCTGTTGAATCATAGACCGAGACCGGTTCAAACTCACCTTCGTTAACTGGCTTAAATTTATCCGCGACAGGAAATCTCACTTCGCGTTCCAGGGCACCGTTTTCAAAGAAGTACTTCCAGGTTTTTGAGCGCAATCCATTGGCAAATATTCCCTGCGCCTGGATTTGTCCGGATGGATAATAGAAAATGAACTCGCCATTTTTTAATCCGACTTCTGAATACGTGCCGCTCATTATGAGCTTTCCATCCATTGTAAAGTCTTCCACTTTCCCGGCAAAGAATTTATTCTTCATTCCGCTGCTGAGCGCACATACCCGGTAATACCTGGCTGCATCTTTTAGGGATATTTCCCAACGGCTATTGTAGTAAATGGTTTTCAGCTCTTGCGCCACTGATTGTGAAAAGCTCCCTAAGCATAACCATACGGCAAAAACAACTCTCATAAACAACAAACGTATTGAAAATTACGGTAGAACAGTAGCTTTAAGGAGTAATTTAACTGTCATGTTTGGACCTTTAAAAGCGCTTTTCAAGTCGGGTGAGCCCGGGATAAAAATCATCGATAAAGTGTGGATGTCTGCGGAAGCAAAATTCAGAGCCTGCGCAGCGATGGCATCGCTTAACAGCTCCTGCATTTTTATTGTGTGGTTTGAAGAAACCCATAAAACACTTTCTGCAATCGCAGGTGAAGAAAGAATATTACTGGCACAGAAGGCGGAAAATCATATGCTATCCGGAAAGATGATCGTCTTTGCTGAGCATCATCCGTTGGTGAGAAGAGAAATGACGCTGTTCAGCTCACTTCAGCTGAAAGAAGTACCTGTTTTATCATCGCTGGATGAACCATTTTTTATGCGGTTTGGCGGTGAAAGAACACTTGAGCTGCTGAAGAAGCTGGGGATGAACGAAGATGAAGTTGTTGGCTCAGGGTTAATAACCAAATCCATCCGTAACGCTCAACAGAAAATTGATAAGCAGGTAACTGTTGAACGCGAAGCCCACAGCCAGCAGGAATGGCTTGCACTAAACTTGCCGCCTAAGTAGTTTTATTCATCACGTAACACGTCTACCGGGTTCATCCGGGCAGCTTTAATGGAATGGTAGCTGGTAATCAGCACAGCAACCAACAATGTGCTCAATCCGGTCACTGCAAAGATGAATATTGAGGGTGTAATCTTGTATGCAAAATCTTTAAGCCACAAGTCCATCATATAATACGATACCGGGGCACCAATTAGAAAAGCAATAATAATAAGCCTGGTATATCCTCTCGAGATCAGCAAAAAGATAGCTGACACCGATGCGCCTGAAACTTTACGGATCCCGATTTCCTTGGTTCGCTGTTCAAGCGAATAAATGATCATTCCCAGCAATCCCAGACAGGCAATTAATATGGCCAATGTAGCCAGCACGGTAAGCACCAATCCAAATTGTTTTTGAGTGGCGAACGTTTCAGCAAATGTCTGGTCGATAAATGAATACTGAAAGGGTGAATCTCCGGCATATTGTTTCCAAAGTGTGTTCAGTGATGATAATGTTTTATCCCAGGCTTCACTGCTTTGCGGAGCGATCTTCAGCACCATAAACTGGCGTTCACTATCGCGCACAATCGAATTCCTGATGTGAAAAATTCCCATTGGCTCAATCGGGGAAGAGATGCTCCAGTAGTTGAAGTCTGCCACAACGCCAATCACTTCGAAGAAGATACTGCTGCCCGGGTAGGTGATCTTTTTTCCGAGCACCGACTCATCAAGTGTCCAGCCAATTCTTTTAACAGCACTTTCATTCAGGATCACACGGAGTGAATCTCCCGGGTTGCTCACCGAAAAATTTCTTCCCAGTATAAGCTTGAGCCCTAATGCCGGAACGTAATTCTCGTCAGCTGAATTATAATTAAGTGTAAACTTGGCATCGCTTTCACCTTCTGCTGCAAAGCTGTCGCCTCCAAATATGGTGGGCGGAACAGAGGTGCACCACGAAGCCTGAACAGCTCCGCTCACATTACTCAACGCTGCATTTGCCAGGCTCTCGCTGTTTTTTATGGCTTCGGCATGATGCAGCACAACCAGATTTTCTTTATTGAAACCCAGGTCTTTATCCGAAACGTATTTGAGTTGCTGGAAAACAACCGCGGTACTGATCATGAGAATAATTGAGACGCTGAATTGAAAAACAACAAGTCCGTCACGAAAAAGCTTTCCGCTCCGGCCTGCCTTTAACTTGCCTTTAATGGCCTCGGCAGGATTAAAGGAGCTTAGGAAAACAGCCGGATAAATACTTGAAAAAACAGCCATTAGTATAATAAGTCCGATAAGCGTGAGGGGTAAGCCAATATTATTAAACAGATTTAGCTGAAGCGTTTTACCGGTTAATGCATTAAAGCCCGGCAACAGCAATTGAGCAAAGCAGAGCGCAATCACTAACGCAATGCTGCAGAACATTAAGGCTTCCAGGAAGTAATTTAAGCCAAGTTCTTTTTTACCAAGCCCGAGAATTTTGCGAACACTGGCTTCTTTAATCCTGCGCGTGAACTGTGCGGTGGACAGGTTCATAAAATTGATGCACGACAGCAGAAGAATAAACACGGCTGCACCAATAAAGGAGTAAATGATTTTAATGTTCCCGGTATCCGCGAACGAGCTGACAACGGCTTCTTCAGGCAAGCGAAGGCTTTCAATAGGTTGTAAGAACAGTTCCCACTTTTTACCGGATGCAATGTATTGATCGTACGACATGTTCATCGCACGCTGCAGCGTTTCTTCGGCACGTTTGCGCGGAATGAGTGTAAGTTTTTCACGTACGTTATTGATGTCTGCATTCTCGTGCAGCAACACAAATGTTTCCAGTTGTGTCCATACCCAGCTCCAGTAAAGCCTTTCAATCGGGAAGCCTTTCATCGAAAGCAATACATCAAACTCAATCGTTGAATTGTCGGGGTTATCTTCAATAACACCTGTAACTTCATACGTTTGCTGATTGCCTCCGGTTAATCCGCCAAGCCGTACGAGCTTTCCGATCGGGTTCTCAGCGCCAAAATATTTTTTTGCGGTTGAAGCCGTCATCACCATTGTATTCGCCTGGCTAAAAGCAGATGACGCATCCCCCTGAAGCAATGGAAAATTAAAGATCTTGAAGAAGTTGGTATCTGCTGCAAGGATTTTGTCTTCTTCGAAGGCTACAACTTCTTTATTCGGTTTAGTATAGGATATGATAAAGTTTCCGGGCGGATGCAAGCTTGTGACCAACTCAACTTCCGGTAATTCTTCCCGCAACGCATTGGCAACACCCGGACCGGTACGTGAAAACTGACTGTTATCATTCTCCGCCCAGATAAACGTTTGGTTGACCCGGTATAACCGGTCGCTGTTTGGATGAAAATTATCGTAGCTGAATTCGTGCTGAACGTACAGGTAAATCAGAATCGTACTCGCGATGCTTACGGTCAGTCCCAACAGGTTAATGAGCGAGAAAAGCTTTTGACGCTTCAGGTTTCGCAGGAACAGGACAATGTAATACTTCAGCATAGCAACAGATTTCTATCAATAGTACGAAATGCGTACCAATAGAAAATAGCTGCATTCTGGGCTGTTTTGGGTATTTAAGTGTTCGTGTACAGCACAGAGTGTTCGTTTTTGGGATTAGTTACGATAGCTGCAGAAATTCTCATCTTCTTGTCCAATGGGCTGCCCCGGAGGCGGCTGCACAAGGTTTTCGGCTTCGTATTTTTTAGGATCATCCTTAAACTGATCGATCAGCATTGTTTCAAAAGCGTAATGCGCGCGCCACTCTTCCGACAGAACCATCTTTTGTTTTTCCGTTAACCAGGCTTTTATTTGATCAACTTTCAGCAAAGCCACGGCACGTGCCTGTGCTGATGCATTGTCATTAAGCGTGAGTTTAATCAGATTATTAATCAGCGCATGATTGGCAATCATTTGCAATTTCCCTTCATATCCCGGTAATGCGGCAGCTTTAAGCTTGGCAACGATCATTTTATCAATAATACTTTCCAGTGATGGCTGTTTGGCATCAATTGCGTGCTGTTGAACTAAACGGGTAGCACGCGCAGGATTAAGAATGGAGCTGAAGATCATATCGGAAGCACTTTCGGCCATAGCCATCGGGTCAAACACAAGATCAGTTCGCGTACGAATAACTTCACGGCTGCGATAAAATCCCATGGGATGAGGCGGTATCATGTGAATCAGATTTTCCGGAAGCTTTAATGATTTGGGATCTGTTATGGCAAGCAGGGCATCAAGGGCTTTGAGTTGTTGTGAAGCTGGTATTGCCTCGGTTGAGAATTGGCCATCACCTCTCAAAGCATAGCGATAATTTTGTCCGCCAATTAATTTACCGGTAGCCTCCGATTGGTACTGATAGAAAAAATATATGGGCACCAGTACTTCTTCCAGAGTGGCCATCGGCCTGCCGGCACGAATATTCTTCTCACCAAAGTTTTTAATAGCTGCTTCGCGGATTTGCATCACACGATTAAGTTCATCGGCTGCGTCTTTACCATTATCCCACAAATGCGCATACGGATGAGTGCCACCCATAGGACGCGCATCCTGGTCAGATAAAAAAGTAAGTCCTGCTTTAAATCCATCCTGAATCGTTTTTTCGAGCGCGATCGATTCATTCGTTCCATCCGGGAAATCCTGGTAGCCATATGCAATTGCAACTTTATCCCAGGCTCCGATCTTGTTGTCATACGCATCGTGGAGCAATATTTTTCCATTCATCATTGTTACTAACGGATGCGGGTAATCCATTACCGAGGCCCGACCCTCTGTACTGGATGCATAGCTGTGCGCGAGACCGAGGGTGTGCCCGACTTCGTGCGCGGCAAGCTGCCGGAGTCGCGCAAGCGCCATCTCCTGCATTTCTTTGGGTACGGTGTTACCATCTTCATACGGAGCAAGTAAACCTTCTGCAATCATAAAATCCTGACGAACACGTAGCGAACCGAGTGTTACATGGCCCTTGATAATTTCCCCGGTGCGTGGATCGGTAACAGATGATCCGTACGACCAGCCGCGCGTTGAACGATGTACCCATTGAATAACATTATAGCGAACATCCATTGGGTCGGCATCTTCCGGAAGCATTTCAACGCGCCACGCATCCTTATATCCGATGGCTTCGAAAGCCTGGTTCCACCATCGTGCGCCATCAAGCAATGCAGAACGAATGGGTTCCGGTGTGCCGGGATCAAGGTAATACACGACTGGCTTCACCGGTTCGCTGGTCGCAGCGGTTGGGTCTTTTTTCTCCAACCTGTGACGGGTAATGAATAATTTTTCGATTGGCTCAGAGACAGGCGTTGAGTAATCGTAGTACGACATTTCAAAATATCCGGCACGGGGATCGAACTTGCGCGGCACATACTGATCATCGGGCAATTGAACAAATGAATAATGTTCGCGTACGGTAACGCTGTTCGGGGATGGTGTTACACTGCGAATGTAATTACCCGTTGCTTGTCCGGTAAATGTAAGCGTAACTTCAACTTCCGTGTTTTGCGGAAAATTTTTTGTTCGCGGCAAATAAAAAGCTGAGCGTGATTTATCCAATGAGTAGTTTCCCTGCTGCTGACTGCGCAGCGTGCCTGCAACATCATGCGCATCTTGCAGATAAAAATCAGTAGCATCAACCAGTACTTTATTGTTTTCTTCTGCAATTACAGTAAATCCCCAAAGTACGGATTTGGCAAAGGCAAGTTCCACAGCATTTCGTTCAGCTGCGTTATCGGTTAATGCGCGAAAGCGATAATTAGGCTGGATCATTAATACTTTTGGTCCGCTGCGGACAAACTTTACAACGCGATCAGCCCCGAGCTGGCCGCGATCAAGGCCAATGTCGTTTGAGCCAACGCCTGCAGGGAGGGAAACGACAAACAAAATTTCTGTATCGAACTTATCAAGTACGAGGAACATTTTGTCCTGCTTCTCATCATAATAGAAATCAAAATATCC
>CAZHQP010000020.1:0-18327 GCA_964534735.1 uncultured Roseivirgaceae bacterium | reverse complement strand
GGTCGAAACAACCGCGAAGGTATTGCATACTCGATGACACAATGGTATCCCAAGCTGGCTGAATACGATTTCCAGGGCTGGCACATCAATCAATACATTGCGCGTGAGTTTCATGGCGTATGGGGTGACTTCGATGTGAAGCTTACGCTTGATCCAAAATTTGTTGTGGCTGGAACCGGCAAGCTTCAGAATCCTGAAAAGATCGGACATGGATATGAAAAAGCAGGAACAAAAGTTGAACGACCGAACGGTGACCTTACATGGCACTTCAAAGCAAAAGATGTAATTGATTTTGCGTGGGCTGCTGATCCGGAATACAAGCATGATATCGTTCAGGTTCCAGATGGACCAACCGTGCATCTTTTCTATCAGCCGGGTGAAAAGACAAATGAAGGCTGGACTAAGCTGCGTGATGAATCTGTTAAGCATTTTCAATTCATGAATAAATTTTATGGAAAATATCCATATGACACATATTCAATCATTCAAGGCGGTGATGGCGGTATGGAATACCCGATGTGTACCCTCATTATTGGTGAGCGGCCAGGTTTGGCCGGACTTATGGCTCATGAAGTTGCGCACAGCTGGTTCCAGGGCGTGCTTGCATCCAACGAATCATTGTATGCATGGCTTGATGAAGGCTTTACGGATTACGCTAGCGGTGAATCAGAAGCCAATATGTTTGGTAAGCCTATCGCTGATTCACACAAAAGCAGCTACGGTGCTTATTTCAGCTTGGTGAGGAGCGGCTTACAGGAACCGATGAGCACACTCTCCGATCACTTCAATACAAACCGTGCCTACGGAACTTCAGCATACTCCATGGGTGCAGTGTACTTACACCAAATGCGTTACATCATTGGAGAAGATAACTTCTATAAAGGTATGCAGCGTTATTACAACACCTGGAAAATGCGCCATCCGGAACCAATCGACTTTGTTCGGGTGATGGAAAAAACTTCGGGTATGCAATTGAAATGGTATGCAAACTACTGGCTGTATACAACCAAGCGAATTGATTACGGAGTAAAGTCTGCGGTTGAAGAAAGTGGCGCAACTACTGTAACGCTTGAGCGCATTGGCCAGATGCCTATGCCAATCGATTTATTGATAACCTATAAAAATGGCTCAAAAGAGCTGTTCTATATCCCGCTTAATGAAACCTTTGGCAGCAAACCCGTTGAAGATAAGACAATGGCTCGTACAGATCTTAACGAATGGTACTGGACAAGCCCGACCTACACATTTAAAGTAAACAAACCGTTAGCGAACATCGCCCTGATCGAAATCGATCCGCAGGCGCGCATGGCCGACATAGCAAAGGATAACAACAAATTTGACCCGGCTGTACAAAATATAACTCCTGCACAGCCCGCACAGCCTAAAAATTAGCGTTAACTTTATACGCTAATTTTTATGTTTTTATCATGACTGCTGATCAGGCCAAGAAAGAGATTGCTGCGCTAACGGAAAAGATCAATCATCACAACGAACTTTATTACCAGGAAAGTCGGACGGAGATAACTGATCAGCAGTTCGACAAGCTGCTGGAGTCGTTGGTGAAGCTTGAAGAGCAATTCCCGCAATTCAGATCAGTTGATTCTCCCACGCAACGGGTGGGTGGAACCATCAGCAAAAGCTTCGCAACGGTTTATCATAAGTACCCCATGCTTTCGCTGGGGAACACCTATTCACAGGAGGAGCTTGAAGATTTCGATGCGCGTGTGGCAAAAGGCCTGGATGGCGATCCGTACGAATATTTTTGCGAGTTGAAGTTTGACGGGGTATCGATTAGTCTGACCTACGAGAATGGAGTTCTGGTAAAAGCTGTTACGCGCGGAGATGGTGTACGCGGTGATGACGTAACCACAAATATTAAAACCATTCGCTCCATTCCGTTAAAGATCAATCAGAAAAATATTCCTGCCTCGTTTGAAGTGCGGGGTGAAATATTTCTTCCCCGAAACGTGTTTGAGCAGCTCAATAAAGAACGTGACGACATCGGTGAAGAGCGCTACGCGAACGCGCGAAACACGGCTTCCGGAACAGTTAAAATGCAGGACTCCGGAGAAGTCGCCAAACGCAAACTGGATTGCTATGCCTACTACCTGCTGGGAGAAAATCTGGGCATTAAAACCCACGATGAAGCGATCAAAAAACTTGAGCACTGGAAATTCAATGTCTCTCCTACTTATAAAAAATGTAAAGACATTACTGAAGTATTGAAATACATCGCGAATTGGGAAAAGAAACGGTTGGAGCTTCCATTAGAAACAGACGGTGTAGTGATCAAAGTCAACAGCATTGAGCAGCAGCAGAACCTTGGCTTTACTGCCAAGAGCCCGCGCTGGGCAATTGCGTATAAATACAAATCAGAAAGCGTGAGCACGCGGCTCAATGCCGTTACCTACCAGGTTGGCCGCACAGGTGCAATTACTCCGGTTGCTGAATTGGAGCCGGTATTTCTTGCCGGCACAACTGTGAAACGCGCTTCACTTCATAATGCAGATATTATTGCCAGGCTTGATCTTCACATTGGCGATTATGTATTTGTTGAGAAGGGTGGCGAGATCATTCCGAAAGTTACTGCGGTAGATATTGCCAAACGGACAAACAAGGCCAAGCCGATCAATTACATCACCCAATGTCCGGAGTGCGGAACAGCGTTAGTGCGTACGGAAGGAGAAGCGTCACACTATTGTCCGAACGTTACAGGCTGCCCGCCTCAGATCAAAGGCCGGGTTGAGCATTTTATTCAGCGCAAAGCAATGGATATTGATTCGTTGGGTGAACAAACCATTCGCCAGTTGTTTGAATTAGAGCTGCTGCATACGCCAGCCGATCTGTACGATCTCAAAAAATCAGATTTGTTTAAACTGGATAAGGTAAAGGAAAAGTCTGCGCAAAACATGCTTGACGGCATTCAACAATCGAAGACCGTTCCGTTTGAAAGCGTGCTCTTCGCCATTGGTATCCGGTATGTTGGCAAAACCGTTGCTGAAAAGCTGGCCCGGCATTTCAAGAACATCGATGCAATTATGGCTGCCAATTATGGTCAACTGTTAGAGGCTCCGGAAATTGGTGAGAAGATCGCACAAAGCGTGATTGCCTTCTCGAAGATGAAAGCCAACCAGAAGGAGATTGAACGTCTGAAGAAGGCCGGGCTGCAATTCACCGTGGTTGAGCAGGAAGTAATTAAAGAAAGTGATAACTTGGCCGGCAAGTCGTTTGTGATCTCAGGTACATTTGAGAAATACGAACGGGATGATCTCAAAGATGTGATCATTAAGAATGGAGGAAAAGTGGCATCCTCTATTTCAGGTAAGCTTGATTACGTTTTAGCGGGAGACAACATGGGGCCCGCTAAAAAGGAAAAAGCTGAGAAACTCGGAGTAAAGATCATTTCCGAACAGGATTTTGAAAAACTATTAAAAGGCAAGTCGCTGTAACCTACATGAAGCTTAACTTTTTAAAAACCCGGACAGCTAATCAGCTCAAGAAGAACAAAGCGGTTCGTAAAAGCACGGATTACAAGAAAGCAGAGACCATTGGTATCCTGTTTACGGTAGAGGATAAAAAGAAGCACGATGAAGTAAAAGAATTCATTCAGAAACTTCAGCAGGATGGCAAAAAAGTTCAGGTGCTGGAATTCCTTCCGGAGAAAAAAGAAAATCCTGAATTCATGTTCGATTTCTTCACCATAAAAGACATCACGTTCTGGGGAAAAATTGAATCAGCGAAGTCATTAAAGTTCTCGGACACCTCATTTGATTACCTGTTTTGCCTCGACACCCGGCTTAACCCGATGATCTCCTACGTACTCGCGCGCAGTAAATCAAAATGCCGCGTTGGAAAGTACAGCGAAAACGCACAACAGCTGTTTGAGCTTATGATCGACAGTAACGGCAGCACAAAAAGCCTGATCGATGGCATGTACAAATACACGACACAATTAAACTAACCATGAAAAAATTCTTTGGCACAGGCGTAGCGTTGATCACTCCTTTCACAGCAACCGGTAATATCGATTACAAGGCGCTGAAAAAGGTGCTGCAGCATACCGCCAAAGGGGTTGATTACTATGTAGTGATGGGCACTACAGGCGAATCTGCAACCTTAAGCTCACAGGAAAAGAAAGATGTGTTACAGTTTGTGATTGAGAATAATTCGAAACAATTACCGGTTGTTTACGGAATTGGCGGTAATAACACAAAAGAAGTTGTTGATACTATTCACTCGACAAGTTTTAAAGGCGTTGATGCTTTGCTTTCGGTTAGCCCATACTATAACAAGCCTTCACAGGAAGGAATTTATCAGCATTTTATAGCGGTTGCGGAAGCCAGTCCGGTACCCGTGATCTTATACAACGTTCCGGGAAGAACGGCTTCCAATCTTACTGCAGAAACAACATTACGGCTGGCGGCACACAAAAACATCTTCGCGGTTAAAGAAGCTTCCGGTAATGTGGAGCAATGCATGAAGATCGCGAAAGCAATGCCCAAAGATTTTATGCTGATCTCCGGTGATGATCTGTTAACTGTTCCGCTTTACAGTGTAGGCGCAAAAGGTGTGATCTCTGTGTTGGCCAACGCCTACCCGATTGTTTTCAAAAAGATGAAAGACTATGCCTTCGCAGGTGATTTTACAAAAGCCAGCCAGGAACAGTTCAAAATTTTAGAGATCAACGGGCCTATGTATGAAGAAGGAAATCCGGTTGGGGTAAAACAAGTAATGGCCGACCTGGGAATTTGTTCAAACAATGTGCGATTGCCGCTGGTGCCTGCTTCGGAAGCGCTCCGGAAGAAAATTAAAAAGGCTTCTCTTTAATCGTCAATCTTTTTGATCACCGGGCGCTCACAGCCCTGAATGCCTGGAGTTCTGTCTAAGGTCGTATAGGAGTAACTCCCATTGCGCAATATTGCCTACTATACGTAATTGCATTCAGTTTCGGTTTCCCCGCGAACAGCAACAAAATTCACATCTTATGCAAGAGCCAATGACGACTGAGTACAGCAAGCTGGACGTTATTGATCGGAAAGTGCTGCACTGGACAATCAAAAACATTCCAAAATCTGTTCCGAACTGGATCGAATACACGGTTAATTCCTATCATAACCTGAAAGGCATCGAAATTGACGGCCTTATACTACTCCGCGAAGTAAAAAATCTTAAAAATGAGTAAGGGGATTATCAAATCCTGGCAAAGCAGTACGATGCCGAAACTGCGGAAGGTCTCCGGGATCACAGATGAACAGCGCTTAATCTTCAACCAGCTTGTACAACTACTCCAGCCGTATGCAAACGGGTTAGATGTTCGTAAAAACAATTCTCAGGAATACGAACTCTGGACAAAGCATAATTTCCGATCGCTTAGCATGAACCCGAAGAACAAACGGGGAACTCTCTTTGCCGGTGCATTGATTATGAAAAAGCATATTGGTTTTTACTTCTATCCGCTATACATTCATTCAGAGCTCAGCGCAGTGGTTGACGAGACAATCCGGCCTTTTTGGAAAGGCAATTCAGCCTTCCATTTCCACAAACCTCTTACGGATTTAATTGCAGTCAGGTTAACCTGGCTTATTAATGCAGGCTGGCAATATTATTACCACAAAAAATGGATTTTTTGATCTTCCCGATCTCCTGACAGGATGACTTTCGGAATGATCAGGAAACTGACATCCGGCCAAACAATTAGCCTTCGAACCTGCCATTTTCTGCCAAAAAATGTCCTTAATTCGCGCTCTCTTCTGCTTGGCACAGAAAGTGACAATGGAAGACAGAATCTAACTTTTAAAACACCAAAAACAACCATTTTATATGGCAAAGACCGCGTCAAAAGTAAACTTCATTCCAAACGAAGACAGAGTGCTGGTGCAGCCTGCACCCGCTGAAGAAAAAACTTCTTCAGGTATCATTATCCCTGACACTGCGAAAGAAAAACCTCAGAAAGGCAAAGTAATCGCGATTGGCCTCGGTATTAAAGACAAACCTGTAACGGTTAATGTTGGTGACAATGTGCTTTACGGAAAATTCGCTGGTACAGAGATCACAATCGATGGCCAGGACTACCTGATCATGCGCAACTCTGACATTTTTGGAACTATCTAATTAATAACTCACGATTTTAAATTTTACACATAATGGCTAAAGAAATAACCTTTGATACCAGCGCCCGCGACAGGCTTAAAAAGGGCGTTGACAAACTTGCGGATGCAGTAAAAGTTACGCTCGGACCAAAAGGCCGGAACGTAATTCTTGATAAGAAATTCGGAGCCCCCTCCATCACGAAAGATGGTGTTTCGGTAGCAAAAGAAATTGAATTGAAAGATGCAATTGAAAACATGGGCGCACAGCTTGTGAAAGAAGTTGCTTCTAAAACTGCAGATGCAGCCGGTGACGGTACTACAACAGCAACGGTATTAACACAGTCTATCTTTGCACACGGTATTAAAAACGTTGCGGCAGGTGCTAATCCAATGGACCTGAAGCGCGGTATCGACAAGGCAGTTCTTGCTGTTGTCGAGAACCTGAAATCACAGTCCAAGCCAATCAAAGGAACGCAGGAAGTTGAGCAGATCGCTACCATCTCTGCGAACAGTGATAACGAGATCGGTAAGATGATCGCGCAGGCGATGGAGAAAGTTGGTAAAGACGGTGTGATCACAGTTGAAGAAGCTAAAGGAACTGAGACTGAAGTGAAAACTGTAGAAGGTATGCAGTTCGATCGCGGTTACCTCTCTCCTTACTTCGTAACAAATACTGATAAAATGGAGGCTGACCTGGATCATCCTTACATTTTGATCTACGATAAGAAAGTTTCTTCCATGAAAGAGCTTCTTCCGGTCCTTGAAGCAACTGCACAAACCGGCAAGCCGCTTGTGATCATCGCTGAAGAAGTGGAAGGCGAAGCACTGGCAACATTAGTTGTTAATAAAATCCGCGGAGCACTCAGAGTTGCAGCCGTTAAAGCTCCTGGCTTTGGCGATCGCAGAAAAGCTATGCTGGAAGACATCGCTATTTTGACAGGTGGCAAAGTTATCTCGGAAGAAACCGGCATGAAGCTGGAAGATGCAAAGCTTGAATATCTCGGCCGTGCTGAGAAAGTGAACATCGACAAAGACAACACCACAATCGTTAATGGCGCTGGCAAGAAAGGCGAAATCAACGGACGTGTTAGCCAGATCAAAGCACAAATTGAAACAACAACTTCAGACTACGATAAGGAAAAATTGCAGGAGCGTCTTGCGAAGCTTTCCGGTGGTGTAGCGATCCTGTACATCGGTGCAGCTACGGAAGTTGAAATGAAAGAAAAGAAAGACCGTGTGGATGATGCATTACATGCAACCCGCGCAGCGGTTCAGGAAGGCATTATCCCGGGCGGTGGCGTAGCGTATATCCGCGCAATCGAGTCTTTGAAATCCATTAAAACTGACAATGATGATCAGGCAACTGGTGTGAACATTGTTCGCCTTGCGCTTGAGTCTCCATTGAGAACAATCGTTGAAAATGCAGGTCAGGAAGGCTCTGTTATCGTGAACAAGGTTCGTGATGGCAAGAAAGACTTCGGATATAACGCAGCCGAGAACAAGTTTGAGAACTTCTTTGCAGCGGGTATCATCGACCCTACGAAAGTAGCGCGCCTTGCATTGGAGAACGCAGCGTCTATCGCAGGTTTATTGTTAACTACTGAAGCAGTGGTTTCTGATATCCCGGAAGATAAACCAGAGCCTGCTATGCCGCACGGTGGCGGAATGGGCGGAATGATGTAATTCCTAGTAATAATTAATAAAGTTGAAGAGATCCTGGCGGAAACGTCAGGATTTTCTTTTTGTGAATCCTGACCGAAGCGTCAGGATTTCTTTTTTCAGGCCGTTCCTAAAATCAGCGTTTTTCTATACTTTAGAGGACTAATAGATCCCTATGGTTATCCACAATTCCTTTGCCGATTTCGTTTTATTCCTTTACGTTCACATGGCCCATGCCGATGGAGACCTGCACGTAACGGAAGTTAAAGTGATCAAGGAGAAGATGGCCAAACTGTATCCTGGGGAGAATGTTGATAAAAAATTCGTTAGCGCGCTGGATGAATACAATGCATTCGATAAAAAGAATCTGAACAAGCTATTTCACGCTACCTTCGCGCATTTTGATACTGTAAAATTTGCACAGAAATACCGCGTGTATGGAGACATGTACGACATCATCTATGCGGATGGTAAAGTGCTGGAATCCGAAACCAAAGCACTTGAAGAATTGAGGGATATTATTGATATCAACTCTGAGGTAAGGCATTCGAAGCTTTAATCTTATTAAAAAATACAAAAACTGCTCCGGCAGTTTTTTATCCCAAAAATTTATGCGGAGTGGGCTTGTTCTCTCCTTTCTCGTAATAATCCTAATGTCCTGCAAAAAAAAGCATGATGATGGCGCGATTTCAATGTCTGTCGAGACGAGAGATTCGCTAATTGTTGAACATGTTATAAGAGAATTCGACTATGACTGGGATCCAGGACTCTATCGAGTTTCAAAACGCACATTTCAAAATCAATTAAATCGTCTTAGGAACGATACTACTTTGAAAGACTACACGCACGAAGCAGAGTTTAAAAATTATTATTTAAAATCCTTCCTTTTTGACTCACATGGAAAGCCTCCTTTTGTCGTAGAGATAACAAATGATGAAGGTAAATTCATAGACTTATTCTCATTCACAGATGAACTATTCTATGATCATAATACAGTAACCTGGAGACCAAGTTCCTTTGAGTCAGAAAGGCAAGATTCTATCTATCAAAAAAAAATAAATCTTGCACAAAATCTCAATCAATTAGTTGATAAACTAGGTCTAAAGAACAAAGGTGATATTTTTCATCTAATCGAATCTCTATGTAATACATTAGAAATGCGTCAAACAAGCAAAGACAGTATTGAACATCGAATAGAATCACTGTGCCACGATTCAAAGGGCATAATAAGCGATAGCGTTTGTAACTTGATTAAAGATGAACAAACTGCATTTTTTAAAAAAGGTAAAGACAAAATCCTAATGGTAAATACTCAATATTATTTCGGATACTGGAGGATTTGGATTGAAGATTTAGACGGTAAGTTAGTTATTAAGGCAGCGTTCTTTAGTGATATATTTTACGCACCCATATGGACATAATAATAAATGCCAACTCAAAAAATAACCCTTAAGAATACTTATGAAACTCATTGTATCCTTGCTCTTAGGCAGCACACTCTTTCCAGCGTCATTCTGGGTTTCAGCACAAACGCTTCTTGCCGAAAAGTTATTGATGCAAAAGACAAATCCCCATTACCATACGCCAACATCCGCATCAAAGAAAAACCATAGGATGTGTGACAACCAAAGAAGGAGTTTTACGCTAAGCCTGAGAAAAATCCAGGCTATCCTGTTTAGTCAAACTAAGAGCATTTTCTAAACAAAAAGGCTACCCGAATCCGAGTAGCCTTTTTTATGATTATTCGCGAGTCCTGAACAAGTCGTAGAGTCGCGATCTACATCTCAGTCTTCTTGATCGCCTGACGATATAACATTAACGCCATCGCTACGAAGAACAATACCCCAAGGATTGCGTAGCCGCCTCCGCCTAACACGTCTGTCAATCCGTGTTCAGCACTGATCCTGGCAAGCGCCTTAAAGATCGTATCATCTACCGAAAGCAATGCAACAATAACTCCGGCCAATGCGCCACCGGCAATCAAACCTGTGGCGAACAGACTTCCTTTACCCAGATCATCATCTGCTTTAACCTCGCCTTTTTTCTCCGCTCTCCAGTCAACAAGGCCCTTTATGGCCCCGCCAACAAAAATCGGCAAGGTTGTCGATAATGGCAAATACAACCCAATCGCAAAAGCAAGCGCCTTGATACCACACAGCTCGATCATTACCGCGATGAACACTCCTACCATTACAAACTGCCAGTCCAGGTTATAGGATAGAATACCCTTTGCTAACGTGGCCATCAGTGTTGCCTGTGGTGCAGCATATTTATCACTTCCAATCGCATGGGTAATTCCCTGAGCCGCCATGTCCGCAGTAGGCGTATCGAGTATTTTAATTACATACCCGATCGCAACCGATGAAACGATGGCGCCAATAAATAATGCAAGCTGCTGATACTTGGGTGTTGCCCCTACAATGTACCCGGTTTTCAGATCCTGTGAGGTTGCTCCCGCATTGGCGGCTGCGATACAGATCATACCGCCAACTACAAGCGCAAGCGGTTCAAAAAATTGTCCGCTCCATCCTACGGATGTAAAGATCAAACACGTTCCCATTAGCGTAGCAATGGTCATTCCGGAAATCGGGCTGTTGCTTGATCCCACCAAACCTACAATGCGGCTCGCTACGGTCACAAAGAAAAATCCGAACATAATGATCAGCACACCAATCAACAGCTTCTGCCAGATGCTGTCACCCGGAATAATATTGCTTGGCAGAATAGCAATTACCCCGATCAGAATGATACTTCCTACAATTACTACTTTGAATGAGAGGTCACGTTCGGTTCTTAATACGCCACCTTCCGACTTATCTTTTAATGACTTAATGCTTTCGCTGAAGGAATTGACAATCGTTGGGATCGTTTTGATCAACGTAATAAAGCCACCTGCCGCTACAGCACCTGCTCCGATTTGACGAATGTATGCACGGTAAATGGCCGCAGCATAATTTCCAAACGTGTGAGCTGCAGGATCCCAGTTGCCCGGACCGCCACCGCTGTTGATGTCTACAAGATAACCCAGCTTAACAAGCTGTAACGCAATTGTATCAGGTGCAACCAACGTTGCCATTAACGGTATCATGGCCCACCACGCAAGCACCGAACCTGCCACCAACACTCCTGAAATTTTCGGACCGATAATATAGCCTACACCAAGATACTCGGGTGTGATCTCACCGCTGGTTTGTGCAGATGGCCAGAATTTGTTGGCTTGTTTGGTAATGTACGTTGGAACTTCCGCAATAACGTGCACCACTTTTTGCAGGATTGCATATCCAAGCGCTACACCCATCCCGATGAATGCTGTACGGGCAAACTCACCGCCCTTCTCTCCTGCCTGTAAAACCGAAGCACACGCTGTTCCTTCCGGGTATGGCAATGTTCCGTGCTCTTTCACGATCAATGATCTTCTTAGCGGGATCATCATCAGTGTTCCGAGCATCCCGCCAAAAGCTGCCAGGATTAAAATAGTCAGGTAATTAAAGTACGCACCGCCATTCGCATCGGGCGACAGGAATAAAAATCCGGGTAACGTAAACACCACTCCGGCTGCAATCGATTCACCTGCCGAACCGGTAGTCTGGATGATGTTGTTTTCGAGGATCGTTGTGTTTAACAGCTTTCGACCCAGCGTGATCGCGAGTACAGCAATCGGAATGGATGCTGAAACCGTGAGACCGGCTTTCAGGGCCAGGTATACCGTTGAACATCCGAAGATGATTCCAAACAAACATCCGAACACGACTGACTTAACGGTAAACTCTGCGATGTTTTGTTCAGGTGCGATGTAAGGTTTAAAGATTTTAGGTACTTCCATGAATCGTTATTTAAGAATAAAGAATGAATACATCAGTTAATATTTCCCATAAGTTTTCGTAATGGCTTGCTGAATATCAATACGACAAGAGCCGCAACAAACATGATCTTCACAATCAAACCAAAAAGATCAAGCAGTACCGATGGGTTTTGTTTGATTAATTCGTCATTGAACTCGCCCGCATAAAGTCCGGCAACAAGATTACCCAATGCGAGCGCCATAAAGAACACGCCCATCATCTGCCCGACAAGTCGCTTCGGGGAAAGCTTGGTGATTGCACTCATGCCGATCGGATACAGGCAAATTTCACCAATCGTGTGAAGCATATACGTGATGATCAGCCAGTGTGGCAACGGTTTTTCACCGCCCACTAAAATTGCGGACGCTTTCACCATTACCAGGTACCCCAATCCCATAAATACAAGGCCCAGAACAAGCTTAATAGGTGTACTCGGATTTAAATTTTTCTTAGCCAGTGTTACCCACAACCACGCAAAGAATGGAACAAGCAGCAGCACAAAGAATGAAGGCGCTGACTGAAGCCAGCTCGATGGCATCTCAAACGAACCGATAAACATGTTCGTGTATTTATCTGCGAAGATGTTAAGCGATGAACCCTGGCCTTCGTATCCTGCATAAAACATGGCAACGGTCAGAAAGATCAACAGGATCGCCATAACTTTCTTCCGCTCATCTGCATCGAGCTTCTCGGCAAGAAATACGTAAATAAAATACAGGAACGCGCATGCCAGGATTACAATTCCTGAAACTCCGGCAAACACTGTGGGATTAATAACAATGATCTTCGAAAGAAGTAGCGTAACAACTGCAGCAATAAAAAGTACGGTAATCCAAAGACCGGTTCGGATAGACTTATAACGTTTCGCTTCAGCAACCGGGTCAGCTAATCGATTAGGGTCTAATCCTGCTGTGCCGAGGTTCTTTTCAGTAAGCTTATATTGAATTACACCTGCAATCATTCCGATACCAGCGGCAGCAAAACCATAATGCCAATCCACTTTCTGACCCAAGTATCCAACAATAAATGGTCCGATCAGTCCGCCAATGTTTATCCCCATGAAAAATATCGAGAATCCACTATCGCGTTTCACCTGATCATCGGAAGGATAAATTTCACCCACCATGCTGCTTACATTTGGCTTCAGCAAGCCCGTTCCGGCAACGATGAAAAGCAAGCCGACAAAAAATGTTTCGGTGAATGGAAAGGCAAGGATGAGATGACCTGCCGCGATCAGGCAACCACCGTAGAAGATTGATCTGCGCAACCCAAAAAATTTATCGGCCAGCCAGCCGCCCGGCAATGCCAGCAAATAAACAAACATGGTGTAAAGGCCGTAAACTGCTGCCCCTGTTTTTGTATCGAGGCCCATGCCACCCTTCTCAACCGATGCAATCATGAAGAGCAACAGGATTGCGCGCATGCCGTAGTAGCTGAAACGCTCCCACATTTCGGTGAAGAACAATGTAGCCAGTCCTTTCGGATGACCAAAAAACGTTCGGGTAGAACTCACGGAATCAGGTTAAGATAACGTGATCAAAGTAGGGCAATTAATCGGTTTTTTCAAGACGTTAATCCTAAAACAATCGGCTGGCGCGATGACGATTTGTATTACAAAAAATTATGAATTTGAAAATAACGAATGACGAATAGCGGTCACCGTATTCGTCATTCCAAATTCAACATTCGTAATTTTAATTATCAAATTCTTCCGGCTCCAGCTTCCACTTTTCCGGTGAGCGCCATAAGCTTGAAAGCAAAAGCTCACGCATGAAAATAAATTCTTTCGGCAAGCGATCATACATGCGTTCAAAAAGCTGTGCGTGTGAGAGCAATTCTTCTTTCCATTGCTCCCGATCAATGTGCATAATCTGATCAAAGTCATGCTTGGTGAAATCCGATCCGGTCCAGTCAAGATCATCATAATGTGGCATCCAGCCAATCGGACTTTCCACGGCATTTGATTTGCCGTGAATCTTCTGAACGATCCATTTCAATACGCGCATGTTATCGCCAAAGCCCGGCCATACGAAATTTCCTTTTTCATCTTTCCGGAACCAGTTCACACCAAATATCCGTGGCGGATTCGGAATGTCTCTTCCAAACTGCAGCCAGTGATTGAAGTAATCACCCATGTGATAACCACAGAATGGCAGCATGGCAAACGGATCGCGTCTTACCTTGCCAACTTCACCAAACGCAGCAGCCGTTGTTTCAGAGCCCATGGTAGCTGCCAGATAAACTCCGCTGTTCCAGTTGTGTGCCTGGTAGATCAACGGCACAGTTGTACTTCTGCGTCCGCCAAAGATGAATGCACCAATCGGTACACCGTTTGGATCCTCCCAGTTTGCATCAATGCTTGGGCATTGTGATGCCGGAGCCGTGAACCGTGCATTCGGATGTGCAGCCGGCTTACCTGAATTTTTATCCCACTTCTGCCCTTTCCAGTCAGTTAAACCTTCCGGAGCTTCTTTCGTCATTCCTTCCCACCACACATCGCCATCAGCCGTAATCGCAACGTTTGTGAAGATCGTATTCTTCGCAATGGTCAGCATCGCATTCGGATTGCTCTTCATGTTTGTTCCCGGAGCAACACCAAAATATCCGGCTTCCGGATTGATTGCGTAAAGCTTGCCATCCTTACCGGGCTTGATCCAGGCTATGTCATCTCCAACGGTTGTTACTTTCCAATCGCCTAATGCATCCGGTGGAATCAACATGGCAAAGTTTGTTTTGCCACACGCGCTCGGGAATGCCGCTGCCACATAGGTTTTCTCTTTCTCCGGACTTTCTACTCCCAGGATCAGCATGTGCTCCGCAAGCCAGCCTTCCTCCTGTGCCATTACCGAAGCAATCCGTAATGCGAAACACTTTTTACCCAGTAAGGCATTCCCGCCATAACCCGAGCCATACGAAACGATCGAGCGCTCTTCCGGATAGTGGACAATATATTTTATATCAGGATTGCACGGCCATAACGCATCTTTTTGTCCCGATTGCAGCGGTGCACCCACTGTGTGAATACATTTTACAAACTCTTTGTCCGTACCCAGCACGTCCATCACCCGCTTTCCCACGCGCGTCATAATATGCATATTCACAACAACATACTCCGAGTCGGTGATTTCAATCCCCACGTGCGAAATGTCTGAACCAATCGGCCCCATGCTGAACGGGATCACATACATCGTCCGGCCCTGCATGCAACCTGCCATCAGCTTGCTAAGCGTTTGCTTCATTTCACGTGGATCAACCCAGTTGTTCATCGGGCCGGCATCATCCTTTTTACGGCTGCAGATATAGGTGCGGTCTTCCACACGCGCAACATCGCTGGGATCGGAGAAGCAGGCGAAACTATTGGGTCTTTTTTCAGGATTAAGCCTGATGAACGTGCCCTTGTCAACAAGCATTGAGCACATCTCATTGTATTCTTCTTTTGAGCCATCGCACCAGCGGATGGCGTCTGGCTTACAAAGGGCTGCTACCTCGTTTACCCATTTTTTAAGGTCGGAATGCTTTACCGAATAGGTAGCACTTACTGCCTGGGGCTCTTCTATCATACAAATCGTGGATATAGAGGCAAATTTAAAAAAAAATCATCAATTCAATACGTTTCAAACGATTGCATACTTATTTCGATTCTGCTCCGTTTTACCTGTTTACTAATCGGGGTTAACCTGCATTTATGTATCCTGATCCGGAAAAGCTTATTTTTAACCGTAGAATATTTGGTAGAAGCATGAGAAGAACATTCCTTTTTTTCAGTCTTACGTTTATCACCCTGCTGGCTGGCGCTCAAAAACGCGACAGTATCAATAATGCCGATCTTGAGCGATATACCATTATGATGGATTCGGTACAGAACGTTCAAAAGAAAATTTCGGACAAATCGATTGAGCTTGCAAAAGGAAATTCAAAGATCACTCCTGCACGCTATACACTCCTCCTGCCAATTGCAGATGATCAGAAAAAGCTGGCTGAAGCGAAAGCAACGCCTGATGAAATCGCTTATGTTAAAAAAGCATTGGCCATCCGTACCGAGGACGGGCTTAAGCTCTCGGAAACGTTTCAGTCGCTTATGAATGAATATGTAGGCTTCGATACGTTCAACCGGGTAAAGGCTGCCGTTGCTTCAGATCCAAAAGTTAAATGGCGTTACGACCGCTTAATGGCAAGCTATAAGATTAAAGATTAACACTTCGATAACAAGCTTCCAGATTAACCGCTTGACTGTCAACCTGTAAACGCTTAAATTTGCACCTGATTTTAATTGGAATAATGCGCTATTTTAGCAGAACAGCACTTTTTGCATCGTTTTTACTCTTCACGCTAAGCTCATTCGGACAGGGCCGCATGCACGTGGTTCCCATTTCCTTTTATGCGATTGTAGACAACCCGAATGAGAGCAGTGAACAGATCATGAAGAAAGCCGGTTACCGGGATTCGGTAATACAGGCAGAGATAGCATGGTTTAGTATCGATACGGTGGGCGCCTGGAAGAACTGGATGCTGGTGGAGAATAACGCATTCGGAAGAAACCGGGGCGACATTCAAATGATCACCGATGTAAATGCCCTGCATCCTTACTTCCGCGATAAAGTACTTGACCTCATCGAGCTTTGTAGAGCCAAAGGCATTGAGCTTGCCTTTGTTGAAACCTATCGCACGCATGCCAAGCAAAATGAATATAAAGGCATGGGCAAAAAATACACGCGTTCAGGTGGTGGTAAGTCCAAGCATCAGTACGGCCTGGCAGTTGATGTAGTCCCGATTATTGATGGCGAAGCGCAATGGGATAACAAACCATTATGGTTGAAAGTAGGACTGGTTGGCGAGAAGCTTGGCTTACGCTGGGGCGGACGCTGGAGACATCCGTTTGATCCCGGGCATTTTGAATGGACCGGTGGATTAAATACCACGGCACTTTCTGCCGGATACAAGCCTTACATCCCCAAAGAGAAAGAACTCTACCCATGCCTGGAAGAAGACCTGAAGCTTCTGCGTAAATACTGGAAGGAATGGGAAGTAACCCAGGCTGCGCAGCGCGCATCTGCCCGCAAGTAATGAAGATCACATTTCCTGATGATTTTGTTTTCGGAACCAGTACGGCTGCCGCACAGATCGAAACTGCGTTCGAGCACGACTGGCAGCATTTTAAAGCGCGTGATGGAGAAACGTTTCACCGCACCACCGATCATGAACATCGTTTAAAAGAAGATGCAGAGATTATTGCTTCACTCGCGCCATCTTACCGCATGGGGCTGATGTGGAGCAAGCTTCAGCGTAAACCATTCGATGAATTACATGCTGAATCTGTTTTAGAATATCATGAATTCCTGAAAGATCTTCAGCGCAGGAACATCAGCATTATGATGGTGCTCCATCACTTTACCAATCCCACCTGGTTTGCCAAAATGGGCAGTTGGGAAAAAGAAGAGAACATTGTGATGTGGGTTGACTTCGCGCAGAAAGTTGCGGATGAGTTCGGTCAATATGTTTCCTGTTGGAATACATTCAATGAGCCAAACGTGTACGCAAGCTACGGCTGGCTCACCGCCTTCTTCCCTCCTTTTAAAAACAAGCCGCTGCTGGCAAGCCGGGTTGTAAAAAATATGGGTAAGGCGCACGACAAGGTTTATGATTACATTAAAGCAAAGTATCCCGATCAGCCGGTAGGCATCTCGCACAACTGTACCATTTTTGCTGCTGAGAATTTATTGGGCTGGTTCCCGTCCAGGCTTGCCGACTGGTGGTTTATGGAGTATGTTCCGGGCCATTTCGAAAAAGTTGACTTCTTCGGGATGAGCTATTACACGCGCATCGCGAGCGATCCTTTCCCGATTACATTCATCGACACTCCGCATAAGATGAAAGCGCTTAACAAGCGCCATGATGATATCTGGGAATATCACCCGGAAGGATTGCGTACGTGCCTGGACCGGTATTGGAATAAATACAAGAAACCCATCATCATTACCGAGAACGGAGTTTGTGATGAAAGTGATTTCTTACGCCTGCAGGCTATTCAGGACTATGCGCAGATTGTTCACCAGGCTATTCAGGATGGCATTGATATTAAAGGCTATTATTTCTGGAGCACATGGGATAATTTCGAGTGGCACCTTGGCCCTTCCATGCGATTTGGCTTGTATGAGGTTGATCCGGTCACAAAGAACCGAATTCGCAGACCGAGTGCCGATTTATATTCAGACTTAGCGTATTCGAAAAAGCTGAGAGTGTTTCAGGAAACAGAATCTGTTGCATAACGTCATTGCGAGGGAGGAACGACTGAAGCAACCCCGAAATAGACCACTTATTTCGTTTGAGTTCTGCATATAAAAAGATTGCTTCACTGCGTTCGCAATGACGGTCACTTAATTCTCAATCCATCCCATCGTCCGTTCCACAGCCTTCTTCCAGCCTTTGTAAAGCTTTTCACGAACACCTGCTTCCATGGCCGACTTGAATTTCTTTTCAATCACGCGATTATTCACAATATCACTTTTCTTCCACAGCCCGGCTTGTATACCTGCCAGATACGCTGCGCCCATTGCCGTTGATTCAATAACTTTCGGGCGTTCAACTTCAGCGCCCAGAATATCAGCCTGAAATTGCATGAGCATGTTGTTTGCGCTTGCTCCGCCATCTACTTTTAAAATCGCCAGCTTCACTCCTGCATCTTCCTGCATGGCATTAAGAATATCTTTTGTTTGATAGGCTAATGATTCCAGCGTTGC
>CAZHQP010000019.1:0-18387 GCA_964534735.1 uncultured Roseivirgaceae bacterium | reverse complement strand
CCGGAAAGCTTCGGGATCAGAAAGGTTATGATATTTGTAAAATGATAAGGTGGTGCGATTAACGCTTTCCGCCCGGGCGAGCTTCTCCTTGAGAACCTTGCCTTCAACTCGGTTGTGTAAATGTGTCATAGTTATTCGGGTTCTTTCGCAGGAAAAACCAAATAATGGCACAAATTTAATAAAACAGATTGACTTAGAGGAAGTTGCTGATGTTTGGGTTTCAAGCGTTATTTTTAGCCATTCCTTAATCGCTATGAGATACCTGTTCTTACTTCTTGTTTGTTTTTCGTTTGTTGCTTGCGCGCAGCAAATCACCAATAAAATAACTGACCCGGAAGAGTGGGTTAACCCGTTGATGGGTACGGCCTCCAAGCCATCCATGTCAAACGGAAATACCTATCCGGCAGTGGGTGTTCCGTGGGGAATGAATTTATGGTCGCCTCAAACCGGTAAGATGGGCAATGGGTGGATGTATACCTACGATGCCGATCAGATCAGGGGCTTCAAGCAAACGCACCAGCCTTCACCGTGGATGAATGACTATGGTCAATTTGCCATTATGCCGGTAACCGGAAAGCTGCGATTCAATCAGGACGAACGGGCAAGCTGGTTCTCCCATAAATCGGAAATTTCAAAACCTTACTACTATAGTGTATACCTCGCAGATGCCGATGTAACAGCTGAACTTGCACCAACCGAGCGTGCAGCTTCATTTCAATTTACCTATCCGAAAAGCGACAGCTCTTATATTGTGATTGATGCGCTGGATAAAGGCTCGTATATAAAAATAATTCCGGGTGAGAATAAGATTATCGGTTACAGCACCCGTTATGCCCGCGGCAAGCTTATTGATTTCAAAAATTACTTTGTGATCTATACCGATAAGCCATTCACCGTTGCCAAAACCTGGAAGGGTAATCGGCTTGTTAAAGATTCATTGGAGATAAACGCGAATCATGTGGGTGCGATCATTGGCTTCCAGACAAAAAAAGGTGAAAAAGTATCATTGAAGGTTGCTTCATCCTTTATAAGCTTTGAGCAGGCTGAGTTGAATTTAAAGCGCGAATTAGGCACCGATAAATTTGAGGCTACCAAGGCCAAAGCAAAATCGTTATGGAATAGAACATTAAGCAAAATCTCAGTAGAAGGCGGATCAGTTGATCAGGTACGTACTTTCTATTCATGCTTATATCGCACATTATGCTTCCCAAACAAATTGTATGAAATTGATGCAAATAACAAAGTAGTTCATTACAGTCCGTATAACGGAAAGATACTTCCGGGCTATATGTTTGGCGGAACAGGCTTCTGGGATACGTTCCGGGCATTGTATCCATTCCTGAATTTAATGTATCCATCTATCAACAAAGAAATGCAGGAGGGCTTGATCAATGATTATCTCGAAGGCGGCTTTCTACCGGAATGGTCGAGCCCGGGTTTTGCGGATATCATGATCGGGAATAATTCAGCTTCTGTTGTGTCTGATGCGTATATCAAAGGCTTGCGCGGCTATGACATTAACAAGCTTTACGAAGCCTTGCTTCATGGAGCAAACAATGAAGGTCCGATGAGCGCAGTGGGTCGCAAGGGAGTGGAGTTCTATAATTCGTTAGGTTATGTTCCGTATGATGTTAATATTAACGAGAATGCTGCGCGTACGCTGGAGTATGCATATGATGACTTTGCCATCTGGAAGCTTGCGAAAGCATTGAACAGACCACAAGCAGAAATTGATCTGTATGCAAAGCGCTGCCAGAATTATAAAAACCTCTTTGATCCGCAAACCGGCCTGATGCGCGGAAAGAACAAGGATGGCAAGTTTCAATCACCTTTCAATCCGTATAAGTGGGGGGATGCATTTACGGAAGGAAACAGCTGGCATTACACATGGTCTGTGTTCCACGATATCCAGGGCTTGGTTGATCTCATGGGCGGCAGCCAGTTATTCGTGAACAAGCTTGATTCCGTATTCTTATTGCCTCCGAAATTCGATGATAGCTATTATGGAGGAGTGATTCATGAGATCCGCGAAATGCAGATTGCCAATATGGGTCAGTATGCACACGGCAATCAGCCAATCCAGCACATGATCTATTTGTATAACTATGCCGGTGCACCGTGGAAAACGCAATACTGGGTGCGCGAAACAATGGACCGGATGTACAAAGCAACTCCAGACGGATATTGCGGAGATGAAGATAATGGCCAGACCTCGGCCTGGTATGTTTTTTCATCGATGGGATTTTATCCGGTATGCCCGGCAACCGATCAGTATGTATTAGGCGCACCGTTGTTTAAAAAGATCACCGTAACACTTGAAAATGGAAAGCAGGTTGTGATTAATGCACCCAAAAACTCTGTTGAGAACAAGTACGCGAATTCGTTAAAGCTTAATGGAAAGCTTTATGAGAGCAACTGGCTGGGTCATTTTGATCTGATGAAAGGCGCAACACTTGACTTTGATATGGCTTCAGTTCCCAATACCAAACGCGGAACGGACAAAAAATCATTCCCGTATTCATTTTCAACTGATAAGTGATGAGATTCAACCTTTTACTTTATTTTATATTGATCGCTTTGTGCGGATATAGTCAAGGCACAGGGTCATTTCAGTGTACGCTTGAAGGTGAGGTTATTGGCCGAACAAGCAAGCAGCTTATAATCCGTAAATGCACTGAGAGCTCAAAAGTGATGTATGAAAACCCGGTTAAGATCCCGATCCATAAAGGTCGGTTTAATTATACGTTTTCATTCAAAGAGACAGAAGCGTATGAGCTGATTTTTAAAGATGAACTGGACAAAGGCAGTTGGAAGGCGATAGTCTTTTTTCCGGTCAATGGTAGTGTAAAATTCACTTTGCAGCCTTTTGAAAAATGGGAGAATAATCTCGTTGAGGGCGGAGAACTGAATGCAGAATACTCTCGATACAATAAAGCTTTTCAAGAACTATATGATACCAGACAGAAAGAGCTTAATGCATTAATTGGTACACTCCGTGAACGGGATGAATTCGAAAGTTCGGAGTACAAGGCAACAAAAGAGATGTTGAGAGCAATCAGGTCAGATGATTATGACGCAAAAGTTCCAATTTATCAGAAGCAGGATGAAATGGAGAAAACGCGTGAACGGTTTACAGAAAAAGCGAAGCTTCTTGTGATTCAACCGCAGGATTCTTTAACGCAAAGCCAGCTGCAATGGCAGTATGCATACATTAAAAAAAGCCAGTCGCTTGCTGCATATTATTTGATCTGGAATGATGTGTTGATGACCATTAATAAGAATAGGATTGCGTTGGCATTAGTGGTTGACGCTTTTCCCACGTTCGAAGCGAAGTATCCAAACCATATTTATACATCAAAGATCAGAGCGCAGCTGGCAGGATTCAGTGCAATTGTTCCGGGCAATAAGTTTATCGATTTCAAAGCCCCAACACTGCAGGGAGATTCTGTGAAAATCTCTGATGCAGTTAAAAATCAGGTTGCGTTAATTGATCTCTGGGGATCGTGGTGCGGACCGTGTATCGCGAAGAGTCGTTTTGTAGTGCCGATTTATCAACGTTATAAAGATCGTGGATTTACGGTTATCGGGATTGCACGCGAATTTAAAACCAAGGATGCCCTAACACGAACGCTTGAAAAAGAAAAATTCCCATGGACAAATCTTGTTGAGCTGGACGATAAGCTTAACATCTGGAATAAACATGGGATCAGCAATGGATCAGGATTAATGATTCTGGTTGACAAGACCGGAACGATACTCGCTGTTGATCCAAAGCCGGAAGAACTCGAAAAAATCTTACAGGAAAAATTATAATTCATGAAGCTAAAAGCTATACTCGTTGTCGTATTGGTTGGTATAATTTATTTTCAAATCGCTGCACAGACGAAGCAAAATCTCACGCAATACGCGAAACCCATTATCGGTACTGAAAAAATGGGCCATACGTTTCCGGGTGCAACCGTTCCGTTTGGTGCGGTGCAATTGAGCCCTGATACCGATACAATTCCATATGAAGTAAATAATAAGTACAGCGGTACAGTTTACAAGTATTGCGCAGGCTATCAATACGATGATCCCACAATTGTTGGATTCAGCCATACGCACTTTAGCGGAACGGGGCATTCCGATCTTGGAGATTTTCTAATCATGCCAACTACCGGAAAGCTTCAACTCAATCCGGGAACGGAAGATAAACCGGAGAGTGGTTATCGTTCCGCTTTCTCACATATCAACGAAATTGCTGAACCTGGTTATTATAAAGTAAAGCTCGATGATCATAACATTGTGGCGGAAATGACAGCCACAACGCGCGTTGGGTTTCATCAGTACACATTCCAGCAATCAGATGAGGCACATATTATTCTTGATCTGATGGCCGGCATTTATAATTATGATGACAAGAACGTCTGGACGTTTGTGCGCATTGAAAATGATACTCTAGTGACAGGTTATCGTCAAACATATGGCTGGGCAAGAACACGTACGGTTTATTTCGCGATGTCGTTTTCAAAGCCAATTGCACAATACGGTGCCAAAAATTATGGAAAGTCTCAGGCATACCGTGGCTTCTGGGGAAAATTTAACCAGGCAAAAAACTTTCCGGACCTGGCGGGCAGACAACTGAAGCTCTTTTTCGATTTCAAAACTACAACGAACGAAAAGATCAAAATCAAATTTGCCTTATCGCCTGTAAGTACAGCCAATGCGATTGAAAATATGCAAACAGAAATCCCGCATTGGGATTTTGAACAAACAAAACACGAAGCGCAGGAGGCATGGAATAAAGAATTGAGCAAGATTTTTGTGAAGTCTGTCAATAAGGAAGAAATGGTAAATTTCTATACAGCGATGTATCACGCGGCAGTGATGCCAACAGTTTACATGGATGTAAATGGAGAGTATAAAGGTCTTGACCAAAACGTTCACCGCGCGATCGGGTTTACGAACTATACTTCACTGTCGTTGTGGGACACTTTCAGAGCATTTCATCCGTATCTGAACATAGTTAATCCAAAGCGTAATGATGATATCGCCAAATCCATGCTGGCACACTATGATCAAAGTGCACTGGATATGCTGCCCATCTGGTCGCATTACGCAAACGACAACTGGTGCATGAGCGGATATCATAGTGTATCTGTTATTGCGGATGCAGTGATCAAAGGCAATGCCTCATTCGATCCCAACAAGGCATTGGATGCGTGTGTAGCTACTGCCAAACGCAAAAGCTACGAAGGGATTGGATACTATATGGACCTCGGATATATTCCAGCTGATAAAAACGGAGTATCCGTATCGACAACACTTGAGTATGCATATGATGACTGGTGTATTGCACAATTGGCGAAGAAATTAAACCGCACCGATGTGTATGAAGAGTTCAGTAAGCGTGCGCAGAACTGGCGTAATGTGTATGATCCTTCGATTGGGTTCATGCGGCCAAAAATGAGCGATGGTAAATTCAAGAAAGAGTTTGATGCACTGAAAACAGACGGTCAGGGATTCATTGAAGGTAACACGTGGAATTTCAGCTTATACGTTCCACACGATCCGGCAGGTATGATTGAGCTGATGGGCGGCAAGAAGAAATTTACAACACATCTTGATTCTTTGTTTACGATGCATTTGCCCGATGAATTCTTTGCGCACACAGAAGATATTACGCGAGAAGGTATTATTGGAAATTATGTACACGGTAATGAACCAGCGCATCACGTAGCATACTTATATAACTGGACAGATCAACCGTGGAAGACACAGGAGCGGGTCCGCATGATTTTGAAGCATCAGTACCATGACGGGCCTGCAGGTTTAGGCGGGAATGATGATGCCGGGCAGATGAGTGCGTGGTATATCTTCAGTTCGCTGGGTTTTTATCCGGTTGCTCCGGGATCAGATCAGTATTGGTTAGGAAGTCCTTCTGTGCAAACCGCAACGATCAATCTGGAAAATGGAAAGACGTTTACGGTTGAGGCAGTTGGCCAAAGCGATAAGAATGTTTACGTAAAGAAAGTGATGCTGAACGATCAGGTGCTTACCCGAAGATACATTACGCATGAAGAGATTGTAAAGGGAGGGAAGATCACGTTTGTAATGAGTGCGAAGCCTGTTAAATAGAACGTCATTCTGGGCACAGCGAAGAATCCTCCGATTAATTGCTGATGATTGGATCAGCTACTATAGTTAGTCCAAATTTTCGATAGGGGATGCTTCGGCTAACGCATCAGCATGACGGTTTCTTTATTGATTCTTCGGCTTTAGCTCACCGCGAATAAGCGCATTATATTCTTCACAGGTAAGATTACCATGCTTGTCGCAAAACTGACAGGTTTTATATTCATCGTTGATGTAGCCTTTCTTGATGATCACGGTAGTTCCCTTACATACCGGACAAATTACTTTTCCGGACGGTCCGCAATCAATATCATATGAATTGGAAAGAACTTCTTCAGCTTTTGCAGCTTGCTTGGCCCGTTCTTTTAATAATCCTTCCTCTGATTTTTTCAAAATCGCAAGTGTCTCAGAATAGAACTGACCGGAAGAACCTTTTAATTGAATGTATTTATTGAGCCAGTCAACACTCTGTTTATATTTTTCGAGGTAGAAAGAGTTTTTTCCAAAGTAAAATGTAAGATCAGAAGGAATGCTTTTTAAGTTATTCAGAACATAGACAAGCTTGGTATCCGCCAGTGTATATTGACCTTCATCCATATACCGGACCGCTGAATCAAGCACCTGCATGATCATGGCGCGTTTACGCTGTTCGGCCTGAAGCCGAAATTGCTCTACCTGTTCTTTTTCCTGCGCGAATACCGAACCGGAAATAAAAATGAATGCGAAAAATAAGATTACCCGATAAGCCATCGCACGTTATTCTATAGACTAAATAAACCTTTCTTTTGAAACTCCAAGCCACTCCAACGCGGCATTGGAAAAAATATCTTCCTTAATACCGGTATCAAGATCCATATCTTCAATAAACTTGCCAACTTCCAGATCCCCTAATGGAAAGGGATAATCGGTTCCAAGCGTAATTTTCTTCGATCCCTGCAGCTTCAGCACGTATTCAAGCATCAGCGGATCGTGCGTTATGCTGTCGACCCAGAATTTACCGAGATAGTTTTTCGGACTGATGTTATTATCAATCGCAACAAGATCAGGCCGGCAATCAAAGCCGTGCTGAATCCGGCCAATTGTAGATAGAAATGATCCTCCCGCATGCGCAAAGTTTACGCGCAGGTTCGGAAGCTTTTCAAAAATTCCACCAAAGATCATGGAGCACACAGCACGCGCAGTTTCAGCAGGCATTCCTACAAGCCACGGAAGCCAATAACGTTGAATATTTTTTTCACCCATCATATTCCATGGATGAACAAGAACGGCAAGGCCAAGCTTTTCACACGCTTCAAAAATCGGGAAGAATCGTTCTTCATTTAAGTTAAGATCATTGATGTTGGAGCCTATCTGTATTCCACTGATCCCGATCTCTTTGCAGCGCTCAAGTTCTTGTATGGCCAGCTCAGTGTCCTGCATTGGGATGGTTGCCAGGCCCAAATAGTTTTTAGGATACTTAACTATTAATTCAGCAATGTCATCGTTCAGGTATTTTGAAATATCCAGGCAATCCATCGGCTTTGCCCAGTACGAGAACATAACCGGAACTGTACACACAACCTGTACCTGGGTGTTGAACCTGGCGTATTCCTTTATTCGGATCTCTGCGTTCCAGGAGTTCTCTTTAATCTCCCGGAAGAATTGGTTGCCGCGCATCATTTTGGCCGCGCCTTTTTTATGATGCTGCAAATAAATGAAGTCGCCATAGCCAAATTTTTCACTCCAGTTCGGAAGCTTCTTGGGAAGAATGTGTGTATGGCTGTCGATTTTAAGCATTTCAGGAAAAAGCAATTCTGAAATATCGGGGTTTTTTGGATTAGATCAAGTAATGACGAAATACTTCTACTTCATGATCCGGGTGTTAAAAGCAATAATCAATTTATACAGATCATTGTATTCCGTAAGGGGCAGGGTTTCTGCTTTGTCGAATACATCGTGATATGCTTTTATCCCGCCCAGCGTATACATGAAGAAGGAGGGAACACCCTTCTCTGTGAACCAGTAATGATCGCTGTTAGCTGCTTTGCCACGCGATTTAACCTGAACGAAATAGTTGTTTTCCGTATTGATCTCTTTTAACAACGTAAACTCTTTATTGTATACCGATGCATTAACTACTGTTATCCCTTCATCACCCGTACCGGCTAGATCGATGTTGATCAGGAAGCGGATTGAAGAAAGCGGAACGAGTGGATGGTCGGTAAAATATTTTGATCCGATCAATCCAGCTTCTTCACCCGAAAAACAAATGAAGGCAATTGAATAGGGTTGAGGATTCGCTGCGTAATATTTTGCCAGATCAAGTAACAAAGCAATTCCACTCGCATTGTCGTTAGCTCCAGGGAAGTAGGTTTCGCTTCCCATTCCGCCTAAATGATCGTAATGCGCGGTGATTACGATCAGTGAATCAGATTGTTCCGTTCCCTTAACAATGCCACAAATGTTTGAGGTTTTAAAATCGGGAATGAACTTGCTTTCAATATTAAGCTTTGTCGTAAGCGGATTTCCGTTTACCGAGCTTTTCAAAACCTGAATGCTCGTAAACTCCTGAGCTTGCGGAGCTACCGACCAGGTAAGTTTATCTTCAAGTGTAACAACAACCTGTTTTTCGGCATTCATGAAATGAACAGGATCTTGCTGAATAAGGTTTGCCTTTACTTTTGCACCCCTGCTGTCGGGTGTAACAAGGAAGTCTTTGCCCGGTACAAGAGCCACATCATTTAAAGTCACTTCCATTTTACCCGGGAATGTATTTACCGGGTAACTGAATTCCTGAAGGAAGCTTTGTCCAGACAAAGGCCGAAGGCCGTAGCTTTTAAATTCAGTCTCTAAATAAGCAGCAGCTTTCTTTAATCCATCCTTTGTATAGCCCCGGCCCCAGAAACAGGTAGAAGTAAGCGTATCAATTTTTTTTCGTGCTGCTTCAATGTCTTGTGACCAGCCGCTTATTGCTGAGATACCCAGAAGAAATAATGCGATGTTGAATTTCATAGAGTAACAAGTTTTATCTGACAAAGAGCATTCTTTTGATCCAATGGCTTAAGTTTCCGGTTGCCGGATATTGCCGGTTTGAAGTGATGTTATTGAAGATGAGTGCTGCAAGGAAGAGAATGAGACAGCCCGTTAAAACAGGTGAGATCACATACCAAAAACCCAGACTTTTTATTTTCTCAGATCCAATAACCGCGATCAGTGCGGTTGCACCGCCAGGAGGATGAAGCGTTTTTGTTACCTGCATCATTATAATAGATTGCGATACGGCAAGTGGTGCAGTAAGCCAGATAATGTCCGGAAGAAAATAAGCAACCGTAACACCAACTAATGCAGAGATCACATGTCCGCCAATGAGATTGCGGGGCTGTGCCAGCGGACTTTGAATGACACCATAGATCAGTACACTCGAAGCTCCAAACGATCCGATCAGGAAAAGGTTATCATAATTCGTTAAGGAAAGACTTTGAATAAACGCGATGGTTCCAATGCCAATGAAGGACCCAAGAAATGTCCAGAAGTGCTCTTTATGATCAACTAATGTTTCACGATAAACAATGTATCTCGAAATACGTAAGCCTCTTTTGAAGTGTTTCTTCATGCAGAATTATACATCAAACTTCACAGCATCTTTTAATGTCTTCTCATCATACTTTAATCCCATTTGGTCAAGCACTTCCTGCGGCACACCATCCCATTGCGTTGGTTTATTGCCTGCGTAGCCAATGTCTTTAATGCCGATGTCGCTTGTGAAGAATCCGGTTGTAGTAAGATTACGCATTACATTGAAGAAAGCAACGCCTTGCTTCATTTCGGGCCTGGCTTGTTCCGGATAGGCGATCTGATCAACCATTGCGATTTGTTGCTGTGCAGAGCAGCTTACAAACGGGTTTTCGAATTGTTTCAAACATTGCATGTCGAGCCATTTCAGCCCGCCCCGCATAGGGAGTTGATATTCGGGTTTGTCTTTTACGATAAACTCAATGAAAGCCGGAACTCCCGCATCAGACGCATTTCCGGAAACTTCATCTTTCGGGATGATAATATCTCCCAGAACGGTGATCGTTTTCATTTCATGGTCATCGAAGAACTTTTCGGCCATCAATTTCTCATCGCGAAGCTTCTCAAACGGATGCCGGTCATAGTCAAACTTCTTTTCACCCGTAACCGGTGTTTCTTTCTTATCGGTATCGCACGACTGAAGGAGGGTAACTGCACCCAGTGTTCCTAACGTCATGGCTTTGATGGAATCTCTTCTTTTCATGCCTAAAGATTTTGTTGTTTGATCTGTTCAATAATATAGTCTGATGCTCTCCATGATAAAGCAAGAATTGTCCACGTTGGATTTTTATCTGCCTGCGAAACGAACGCTCCGCCATCCACAACAAATAAATTCTTGCAGTCGTGTGCCTGATTGAATTTATTCAGCGCGGATTTCTTTTTATCGTTACCCATGCGCACGGTTCCAACTTCGTGGATGATCCGGCCTGGTGTGGCAAGTCCGTAATTTGTATCAGCTCCGGCAATGCCCCACGTGATTGTTGCGCCCGTTTTATGCATGATCTCCTGGAAAGTTTCCTGCATGTGCTTAGCCTGCTTGATTTCGTAATCACTCCACTTGTAATGGAAACGCAAAACCGGAATCCCAAACTTATCGACCACGTTCGGATCGATCTCACAATAGTTGTCTTCGCGCGGAATCGCTTCGCCACGGCCATCCATGCCAAAGGTTGATCCGTAGAAATAACGGTGATCATCTTTCAGCGATGCGCCATAGCCACCCGCGGGTTTCATGTTCCCGTTACGGTCCGGATATTTTCCATTGTAATTCTCCACTCCAAAACCAAATCCATAGGTAGGCATTCCCATGCCACCCCAGTATTCAATGTGATATCCACGCGGGAAGTCAAGTTTCTTGTTATCAAGCCACCAGGGAGAATAAATGTGAATTCCGCCTACACCATCTTCATTATAACGCTTGCGGTTGAAAAGCTTTGGAAGAATTCCGCCCAATCCAACTCCCGTGGAGTCATGTAAGTATTTTCCAACAACATTGCTTGAGTTTGCCAGCCCGTTCGGATGTGCAGAAGATTTTGAGTTTAACAGCAAACGTGCAGATTCACATGCACTGGCCGCCAGCACAACAACTTTAGCACTTACCTGGTATTCCTGCATGTCATCTTTCGATACGTACGAAACACCGGTAGCCTTTCCGGAAGCATCTGTTAATACTTCGCGCACCATGGCATTATTGATAACTTCCAGATTCTGGGTTTTATCAGCGGGTTTAATGAGACAGGATGACGAAGAAAAATCTCCGTACACTGTACAGCTTCGGCTGCACTGGCCGCAGAAGAAGCATGCCCCGCGGTCGTCATTGATCTTCTTGGTAAGAATGGAAAGCCTTGATGGTATTACAGTGACACCTGCAGCGGTTGCACCTTCTTTGATGATGAGCTCATGCAATCTGGGCTTGGGTGGCGGAAGAAATTTACTGTCCGGATCGTTTGGTAAATTTTCCTTTGTACCAAATACTCCGATCAGTTCGTCCACGCGATCATAATAGGGAGCTATGTCATCATAGCCGATCGGCCAATCTTCGCCCAGGCCATCATGGCTTTTGCCTTTAAAATCTTTCGGTCCGAAGCGCAATGAAATTCGGCCCCAGTGATTGGTTCTTCCGCCCAGCATGCGCGAACGAAACCAGTCGAATTTTGATCCGGGTGATTTCACTTGTGTATACGGCTCGCCTTCTATGTCCCAACCGCCATAGGCTGCATCAAAATCTCCGAACGGACGGAACTGAGTTGAAGCACCTCTTCGCGGAGAAGCAGAAGGCCATTTAAGTTGAGTAACATTCTTTGCAGGGTCGAACCACGGACCGGCTTCAAGTACAAGAACTTTTAAGCCGGCATGCGTGAGCACATATGCAGCCATGCCGCCCCCGGCTCCGGAGCCAACTATGATTACGTCATACTGCTTGGATGATTTCTTTATCTGGAGATCAGGCATCAGGAATAGGTTTCCTGAAAGCTAATAGTTTCTCTGCTAAAGATTACCCTTGGAAGGGTACTTTTTATGAATGGTTATGTTTGTCGTTTTTAGGAACGGGATCATATCCGTGTGTTCCCCACGGATGGCACCGCGCGATACGCTTGGTTCCCAGCCAGATGCCTTTGATAACGCCCCATTCACGGATTGCTTCAATTGCATATTGGGAGCAGGTGGGAGTGTGCCGGCAGTTCGAACCCAAATAAGGCGAGATGGCGACCTGGTAAAACCGAATTGGAAGTATGAAAAGCTTTTTAAGCACCGGATGTTGTTTATCCGGTGCAAAGGTAATCGGATCATTTAAATTTTGGCGGATATGTTTTCTCGAAATAGTCTTGCGTCATCAAATCAACATGAAATTTATATTGACCATAGTTCGCAGCATTCTTTAAAAGGCGGCTTTTGAAAACGTGGGAAAAGTCATGAGGTTGATATTTTGCAAGCTCTGTATTGGCAACTCGCTTTCCATCCAGCCAGATTCCATAAACAGCTGCATCTGCATACGCTGCAAATTCCTGTGCTGTTGGAGTGTTTTTCTTCGGCAATGGAAAAGGAGTAAATATTATCGTGGAATGGGCCGGATACTTGCTCCGCTGTTCAGCAGACATCGCTTTATATATTTCCTGCATCCTCGTTTTTTCAGCATTTGTAATGCCGGTAGTATTAAACCACGTTACAATTTGACCAGGCGTTTTTTCTTTGCGGTAGGTGTACTTACCAATAAGCGCATCAAATTCACTGACCATTTCGGGTGTTGCGCGTGTAGTATCCTGGGTAATTACGACAGGAGGGATCTGATCATTCTGCGCGTATACTTTTTCACTAAACAGAATAATTGAACTGCATGCCAGGATGCTTGAAAAAATCATCCTGATCATGGATCGGGTTTGGTTGTCAGTTTTGGACATCATAATAATTCGTTTTTTGGTAATGGAGTAATTAAGACTGCTGGTTAAAGCAGATAAGGATTGGGGTTTGCATTTTTGAAGTAAGAGATTTTGATATTCGTGCACCGAATGATTTTTAACAACTTTCTCATCTGCCAGGAATTCATGGTTTAACCGGATCGCTTTTTTATAAAGCACGAGTACCGGATTGAACCACAGGATGCAATGAATAAATTCGATGAAAAGAATGTCCAGTGTGTGTTTTTGGCGTGCGTGAGTCAGTTCATGCATTAATATCTGCTGATTTTTAACATCTCTATTGTTTACGAATATGTACTTGAGAAATGTAAACGGGATAATGACAGAATCATCGGCTACAATAACTGCATTTTGGCAGAGCGTGATATTTTTTCTATTCACAGAAGACAGTACCGTTAAAAAACTATTGAAGAATCTGAGTAATAACACGCTCGTTACCGAGGCATACAAAATGATGTAAAGCAAGGTCCAGCTAAAATCAGCTGATTCAGTCTCTATAATGGCTGTCAATTGAGTTGATGGATAACTTGCAGTTTCAGAAACCGGGATAAGCCCGCTAAAATATTGAGGAATTGTTGTTTCAGGTTGAACAAGCTCAATTGTTAATAATGGAATCAGTAATGAAAGTGTTATTGTTCCCAACAGGTATCCTCTTTTGAAACGATGAATTTTCTCTTTCTCCAGAAACAGATAGTATGTACTAATAAATGTGGCTGAGCACAGAACAGATTTTAGGATGTAGAGTATCATTTGATTTCCGGATGAGTTTAACGTATTCTCAATTAGATGCGGATGATGCTACCAGGTATAGTGTGTTAAGGGCTTTAGCCTGTATAGTTGAAGGATCAAATGTTTCTTCCAACTGACTATCTCCTATGGAGAATTTTACAGGAAAAACGAATCTCGAAATGTATTTTTCGCCATTAAGTTCTGCTGGCGTCCATTCCAGGTTGGATTGCTTTAGTACATTTATAACAGTGGCATCACAGTCGTGCTGAAGCTGTTTGATTACTTTACAAGCTGTGACCTTACCATCCGTGTTTACTTCGAACATAACGGCAACTTCGCCTTCAATATTCGAAGCCTTTGCTGATTTCGGATAAGTTAATATGCGCTGAAAGGACTGCATGAGTACTGTTTTTCCACCAACGGGCGCAGGGTTCACAGTCAATTTCATATTCTGCCATTTTCCATCTTTAAATATTGTGTATTCATCGCCTGTCGGAGCCTGACTGTAAGCCATATTAATAGACAGAGTGAAAATTGCAAGTGAAGTGATTGTTGCAGCGGCAATGCTGATAATTGACCGGTGCTTGTTTTTTAATCTGGTCATCATGGTAAATCGTTTTTTAGTGAGCGAATAATTGAAAGCACTTACTACGGAAGGTGTTTTAGGCCCGGTTATTCTGTCAAGCAAAAGCTGTTGATAACCGGAAATGTTTCCGGACTCTTCAATGACTGTTTCGTCTGCCAGGAATTCGTGATTTAACCGAATTGCTTTCTTTACGAAAAATAACACAGGATTAAACCAGAAAACACAATGCACCAGTTCGATGAAAAGAATATCCAGCGAATGCCTTTGGCGGGAGTGCGTTAATTCGTGCGCAAGAATCTGCTTGTTTTTTGCGTCCGGCTCGCTGATGAAAATATAATTCAGGAAGGTATGGGGAGTTGTTCGGGTATTAACAAAAATGAGCGTGGCATTCTCAATTTGCGTCTGTGGAGTTTCTTTAATTCGGGTGTAAACAGTCCATACATTCTTGATGTATCTGAACAACAGGAGAAATGTAACAACTATGTAAGCAATCAAAAATGGCAATTCTTTAAATCCCTCTGATTTTATTTGAGTCTGAATGGGTGTAACGACTGAATCAAGCGCACGGGAAACCAGTGGTAAAGTATCCTGCTTAAGCTCAGTTCCTAGGCTGTTTTTAAAAGAGATAGCAGGTATCATAAATACTAAGACAGTAGTAAACAGCAGGTAAAATCTTTTGAATGTGTGAATCCGCTCTTTCTCTAAAAAAAGATGGTACGCGAGTAAGAGCAACGCGGCACATACAATCGATTTGATCATGTATACAATCATTTCTTCTTCTTTTTAAGTTGCTGATCAATTAATTTCTTTAGCTCTTCCAGCTCTTTCGCTGAGAGATTGGTTTCCGTTGTAAAAAACGAAGCAAACTGCATGGCTGAATCGTTGAAGAAGCTTTTAATCATGGTGTTAACATGCTTCGAAAAATATTGCTCCTTCTTAATGAGTGGATAATACTGCCGCGAGTTGCCATGCAACGTGTAACCAACAAATCCTTTATCCTGCATGCGCTTTAATAAAGTAGCCACTGTAGTTGCAGCGGGCTTAGGCTCCGGAAATTTTTCCATAAGATCTTTGAAAAAAATCTTTTCGGTTGACCACAGATATTCCATTACCTGTTCTTCTGCTTTGGAAAGGCTCATTTTCTACTATTTGAGAATTTACTCTACAAATGTAGAATAATGGTGGAGTAAAGCAAGAGCACATTAAAAATTTTTGAAACTTTAGTTAATCAGTTTTTGACTTTAACCAGTCTTCGACAGACTCAGGCTGACAGGCGCTCGTGTCACCTAAGCTTGTCGAAGGGTTACTTACTCGATTGTATACCCGATTTCTCCGTCTTTGCCGTCCATTAATTGAACGCCAAGACCTTTTAGTTCATCGCGAATCTTGTCGGAAAGTGCAAAGTTTTTATCCGTCCGGGCTTTTTTACGAAGCTCAATCAGCACATTGATCACGCCATCCATTAATTCCTGGTTATGACTTTCTTCATCCTGAATGCCGAGCACATCTTCCATAATGCCGATGTAGGTATTCTTGAATTCTTCGAATGTTGTCTGGCTTACTGAAGCAAACTTCAGATTGCCTGATTTGAAATCATTGATCCGGGCTGACATTTCAAACAACACCGCTAATGTTTTGGCCGTATTGAAATCATCGCTCATGGTCTGATAACATTCGCTGACCATCCGCTTGAGCTCAGCAGCCAATGCAGCATCTTCTGTTGCTGTTCCGGAATGCTGTAATGCTTTCAACGTTGTTAAGGCATTTGAAAGTTTCTTGAAACCTTTTTCCGCAGCGCTCAGAGCTTCATTCGAAAAATCAAGCGTGCTCGAGTAATGCGATTGCAACATAAAGAACCGAACGGCCATCGGGCTGTAGGCTTTTGATAAAAGGGGATGAGCACCCGCAAACAATTCTTTCGGTAAAAATGAATTGCCTTTCGACTTGCTCATTTTTTCACCGTTCACGGTAAGCATGTTCGTATGCATCCAGTAGCGCACGGGTGATTTTCCCAACGCGCCAACATTCTGTGCGATCTCACATTCATGATGCGGGAATTTCAAATCCATTCCGCCACCGTGAATGTCAAACTGATCGCCTAAATATTTTGTGCCCATTGCAGAACACTCCAGGTGCCAGCCGGGAATTCCTTCACCCCACGGTGATGGCCAGCGTTGAATATGATTGGGTGAAACTGCTTTCCAGATTGCAAAGTCTATCGAGTTACGCTTCTCATCCTGTCGATCCAATTCGCGGGTACCTTCCAGCAGCTCATCTATGTTTCTACCGCTGAGCTCACCATAATTATGCTTTTCGCTGTACTTGCGAACATCGAAGTAGACTGAACCATTTACTTCGTAGGCATATCCATTCGATAAAATCTTTTTTACCATCTCGATCTGCTCAACAATATGACCGGTTGCAGTTGGCTCAATGCTGGGCGGAAGAATGTTGAAGATCCGGCAAACATCATGAAAGCTGGTAGTGTACTTCTGAACGATCTCCATCGGCTCAAGCTGCTGAAGCTTGGCACTCTCTTCAATGCGGTCAACGCCCTGACCGGCATCATTCGTTAAATGTCCGGCATCCGTAATATTTCTAACGTAACGAACGGTATACCCAATGTGAGTCAGGTATCGATACACAACATCAAATGATGTAAAGGTCCGTAAATTACCCAGATGAACCTCGCTGTAAACGGTTGGTCCACAAGAGTATAAACCTACAAAAGGTGCTTTAATCGGAGAAAAAAGTTCTTTGTTTCCGCTGAGGGAATTGGAAATGGAAACGGGGTATTTTTCGTACAGAGCCATAGTTCGTAAACGGGAGCGAAGGTAGGATTTAATGACGAATTTCGAATTCAGAATTTTGAATTCTATTTCTGCTCAAATAACGATCCGCCCTTCGGTGGAATCTTTACAAACTCCGGAACCTGTAACGTAGTTCCAATAACGTTGTTCATTTTTTCGATCAGGTATTTACAAAGCTCCGGTGAGTGAAGCTCTTCGTGCTGGTGCATGAAAAAGTACACGGTTTTAATACCTTCATCCGTCCATTTTTTCATCCGTTTAACCCAATCATCAATACGGGTATAATCAGTAGGGTGGAGGCCGTTCCCGACAAAACGAATGAATGCTTCTTTTGTAGTGAGCCGCATGTGTACACAATCTCTTCGACCGGATGCATCGGTAATTACTGAGCCGGTTTTTAAATTCTCGAACGTATTCCAGGCGTTGTTGAAAACTTCTTTATCGGAATACCAGTCGGGGTGACGAAGCTCAATAAACAACTGAATATCTTTTGGAACAGATTCGATGAATGATTGAATTGTTTCCAGCGATTTGGGTGCCATTTGCGGATGCGGCATTAAGAAGATCGGCCCGAGGTTATCCTCAAATGCGTAGATTGCTTCCAGAAATTCATCGGTAAGCTCTTTTGTATTTTTTAACCTTCGCAGGTGCGTGATCTGGTCAACAAACTTGGGGCAAAATTTAAAGTCTTTCCCGACTTTGCTTTTCCAGCCTTCAATTTGCTTTTTATATGGCATGCGATAGAACGTAGCGTTAAGCTCAATTGAATTGAACTTGCCTGCGTAGTGTTCCAGGAAATCGGCCGCTTTTGTTTTAGGCGGATAGATCTTTCCAACCCAATCAGGGCGACCCCATTTGGCACAGCCCACATAGAATTTTGTTTTCTTAACGGCAGGTGATTTGGCAAGTACCTTGGCGGTAGCCGGATTATCAGCCGGTAGCTTGAAATTGATCTTGCTTAAATCGGATACCTCAACCTTGCCGAAATCCATTTGCCGTTATCAGTTAATAGTTAATCGTATAGTGAGGTAATTTATACGATTAACCATTAACGAACAACTGATAACTATTGGCGTTTCATCTTCTCCATTTCTTCTTTTATCTTCCGGTCTTCCCAATCCTGTCCGAAAACGATTCCGTTCTTAAAGAAGCTGATGGTATAGAAGAACATACCTATTCC
>CAZHQP010000018.1:12458-19615 GCA_964534735.1 uncultured Roseivirgaceae bacterium | reverse complement strand
AACACCCAATCCCATTTTCTTCGCAGCTGTTATTGCTGCATGTTTTTCTGTACGACTTAGCTTTACGATGGTTGCAGTTCCACCCCGATGCAGGTTCGAACGGAACTCGCCTTCTTTTGCCTGTCTGCGCATCGATCCGACTACTTCTCCATCGACAATAAATGCACGGATGTCTGCGCCTTTTGCTTCCTTGATAAATTCCTGAACGATGATTCTCGTTTTCAATCCATGAAACGCTTCAATAACCGATTGGGCGGCTTTTTTGTTCTCGGCCAACACGACTCCAAGACCTTGCGTGCCCTCCAGCAACTTGATAACAACCGGTGCTCCGCCTACGGCTTCCACAACACCTTCTGTATCTTTGGAATAATCCATAAAGATTGTCTTTGGCAAGCCTAATCCTGCACGCGACAAAATCTGCAAGCTTCTTAATTTATCACGTGAACGGATCAAAGCCTGTGACTCAACGGCCGTAAATACTTTCATCATTTCAAATTGCCGAACAACAGCCGCACCATAAAACGTTACCGAAGCTCCGATCCTGGGAATAATTGCATCGAAGTAATCCAGTTTGCGACCCTGGTATAAAACAACCGGGTTTTGTTTCTCGATATACAAGACACACTTCATGTGATCAATAATCTCTACGCGGTGTCCGCGCTTCTCACCGGCTTCCTTTAATCTTCGGGTAGAATAGAGTTTTGGACCGGTTGATAAAATGGCGATATTCATAAGATCACAATTAAGTTGACTTCTTCTTTTTCTTCACAACTTTGTTACTCCGGTAAGATAGATTTTTTTTAGTTACATCGATGAGAAACCGGTCGCGTAAAACCTTTCGTCCGAGCAGGATCGGGAAACGCAAAGCATCCCGGTCGCTAAGCGAGAATTCGGTCATAATTTCTTCATCAAAAATTTTTATCGTAGTCTCAATTACGTAGCGTTTTTCAGCAACTCCGAATGAATTTCTAATTTCCCGTTCGCTGAATTTATCAGCACTGAATTTCATCCCGGTAAACTCCGGATGCTCTTCATCCAGCAGAATAAATTCCAGTCTGCCCTCAACCACCTGAACGCGGGAGCAGTGCAGGCTGCTGGTATAGGCACCTGTATCGATCTTTGCGTGAATATTCTTAAGGCCAAGTCCTGGCAGATGCACCCTGTCAGAGCGCCCTAAAACCTGCATAAATAAATTATTTGCGTACGCCAATATGCGAAAAATAGAAGCAGGCTCAAAAGTTAAAAAAATAAGAAAACACCATTTCCGGAGGTAGTCGGGCTATCTTGCAGAACATTCTTATCCCTGCAGCGAAATAATAAAAATGCCCCGCTCTGCTGTATGACAAAACGAGGCATATTATAAAACTATAACAATAAAACCTGTAACTATTTTCAGTAACGTATTAGTGGATGTCCGGGTTGAGGTTTTCCGGGTTAATTTTCAGAAATTTTCAACACATCCCTTGTCATTGTAACGAATTCTCAAACGTTGGCTTTCTATTTGGATGATCTGGATTTTTGCTTTTCAAGGAAATTATTGAGCCATAGAAATCCAATAATACCTGACACCAGTGAAGCAAACAGTACCACAATTTTAGATTGCGTAATAAATTCGGTCGTTTCAAAGGCAAGCAGTGTAATAAAAATTGACATAGTAAACCCAATACCTCCCAGCAAACCAATACCAACCAGGTGTTTCCGGTTTATATCTTCCGGGAGCGTACAAATACCAATTGCCATAGCCAAAATACTAAAGAGGAAAATTCCAAGTGGCTTACCAACGACTAGTCCCGTAAAAATTCCAATACTGTTGGGTGACATCAGTACACTCATCCATGTCGGCTCGATCTGTATACAAGTGTTTGCCAATGCAAACAACGGAAGAATGATAAATGCAACCGGATTATGGAGGACATGCTGAAGCCTGTAGGAGGGCGAAGTCTCACTTCCATCACCGAAAGGAATAACAAACGCCAGCAACACTCTGGCTATGGTCGCATGCACTCCGGAAAGAAGCATAAAGTACCACATGAAAATACCACCAATCAGGTATGGAGTAAGATTGTAAACCTTAAACCGGTTTAACGCAAACAGAAAGCCCATAATACTCAAGGCGACTACAAGGTTCGTGAACGAAAACGTATCTGTATAGAATACCGCAATGATGATAATGGCACCCAGGTCATCAATTACTGCTAAAGCTGTCAACAGAATTTTCAACGAAAGCGGAACACGATTACCCAACAACGATAAAATTCCGATGGCAAAAGCAATGTCAGTGGCCATGGGGATGCCTGCACCGGATTGAGTTGGCAAACCGAAATTAAACGCCAGGAAGATCCCTGCCGGAACGATCATGCCTCCCAATGCAGCGATAGCAGGTAACGATGCTTTCTTAAATGTTGATAGCTCTCCGATATAAATCTCACGCTCAAGCTCAAGACCGATCAGTAAAAAGAAAATTGCCATCAATCCATCATTGATCCAGTGAGCAACGGAATGATGAGCAATAGTAAAATTCCAGATATTCAGATATCCATTGCCCATGCCGAATTGGCAAGCGCGAGTGAAATGATTGTGCAAAAAATAAGCAGGACTCCGCCTGCCTTTTCGCTTCTAAAGAAATCGGTAAAAAGCTTTGATGCACTCATTGCACCTGAACGGGTGATTCCTCTTTTGGACGATTAAGAATTGAACTGGTCACAACAATAAAAATACCTGTCATGATCGATACATCAGCCATATTGAAGATGCCCGTTTGAAAAATCACAAAGTCGATATGCATAAAATCCGTAACCGAGCCGTGCACTAATCTGTCATACAAGTTTCCAATGCCTCCACCGATAACAAATGAAAAACCAAGCACGGAGAGCTTAGGCAAGCTGGTCTTCGAAAAAAGATATCCGATTCCGAAACCAAGCACACCTAACGGCAATAACGAAAGCAGGATAAACCGAACGGGTGCCGGAAGTGAATCTCCCAAACTCAGAAAAGCACCTTTATTCTCAACACGCATTAAGGTGACATAGCTGTCAACAACCGAAATCTGCTCATGCGCATCAATCCTGTTACGAACAATACTTTTCGAAATCTGGTCGCAGCTGATGTTCAGCGCGAGAATACCAAAAATCACGAGGATGCGGATAATTCTTTTTGTGCTCATTATTTTCCGAACGGGTTCATGCCAGACAGCGCGCGTTTTGCCCCGCCCATTTTATTCATTGTCTTCATCATCTTCCGCATGTCGCTGAACTGCTTAAGCAATTGATTAACCTGCTGCACGGAAGTACCACTTCCTTTCGCGATGCGGTCCTTTCTTCCGCCATTGATGATGTCCGGATTCTCGCGCTCCTGCCTGGTCATGGAACGAATGATTGCCTCTACCGGCTTAAAAGAATTATCATCAACATCCAGGCCTTTCATAGCTTTGCCCACACCAGGAATCATGCCCATCAAATCTTTCAGGTTACCCATTTTTTTGATCTGCTCAAGTTGAGTAAGAAAGTCGTTGAAGTCGAATTGATTTTTGCGAAGCTTGGCGTTGATCCGTTTTGCCTCTTCTTCATCGAAAGTTTGCTGGGCTTTCTCCACCAGACCAACCACATCGCCCATGCCCAAAATTCTTCCGGCCATCCGGTCAGGGTAGAAACGATCAATCGCTTCCATCTTCTCGCCCGTACTGATAAACTTGATCGGTTTATCTACTACCCTTCTGATCGAAAGCGCAGCACCGCCACGCGCATCGCCATCAAGCTTGGTTAGTACAACTCCGTTAAAATTCAAACGATCATTGAATGCCTTGGCAGTGTTCACCGCATCCTGACCGGTCATCGAATCAACAACAAAAAGAGTCTCTGATGGATTGAGTGCTTCCTTCAGCTTCGCGATCTCATTCATCATTTCCTCATCAACCGCTAATCGTCCGGCTGTATCAACAATAACTACCCGATGATTATTTTTCTTCGCATGCTCAATCGCAGCTTTGGCAATTTTAACAGCGTCTTTATTTTCCGGCTCGGCATACACTTCAACCCCAACCTGCTCACCCAATACTTTCAGCTGATTGATCGCGGCCGGACGATAAATATCACAGGCAGTCAGCAAAACCTGACGACCTTGTTTCTTTAAATAGCTGGCGAGTTTTCCGGAGAAAGTAGTTTTACCGGAACCCTGTAAGCCGGCAATCAAAATGATAGCCGGGTTACCTTCAATTTTAATGTCTTCGCTTTGTCCGCCCATTAAAGCGGTTAGCTCATCGTTGGTGATCTTTACCAAAAGCTGGCCTGGAGAAATAGCCGTGAGCACGTCCTGGCCCAATGCTTTTTCGCGAATCTCATCGGTAACTTCCTTGGCTACCTTATAGTTTACGTCAGCATCAATCAGGGCCTTCCGGATTTCCTTGATGGTTGCCGCCACGTTTACTTCAGTGATCCGCCCCTGGCCTTTCAGCGTTTGAAAGGCTTTTTCCAGCTTTAAACTTAAATTATCAAACATCGATGTAAATTTTAACAGGAATAAACGGCAAAGGTAAGCCCTATTCGCCAAAAGCGGAAAGAAATAAAAACCAATGTCTGCCAGAACTTGTCGAAGGCTATTGAGTTACTTAAAAACAGGTTTCCACAGGCTCAGCCTGACATCTCAGCATGTACTTCTGACGTATTACTATAACCTGAACGGGGTGATCAATGTCCTTAATTACGGGTATGTGAAATATTACTAATTTTGAAATATTTGACCTTAGTCTATGACTTTCCGCAGGCGGATTTACCTCACTCTTGAACCGACCGAAAAAGGCGGTATCCTGGAACGAATTTTCGAATGGATTTTGCTTACCATTATTATCCTGAATATCCTGGCGATTGTTTGTGAATCTATCAAAGAGGTTCATGAAGCTTATTCGCATATCTTCCACCAGTTTGAAGTCTTCTCCGTTATTTTCTTTACGGTTGAATACATCGCCCGTGTTTACTCGATTGTAGAAAACCGGAAGTATACACATCCCATTGCCGGAAGATTAAAATTTATCGGAACACCTTTGGCACTTATTGACCTCATGGCGTTTGTACCATTTTACCTATCCTTTCTCCCGCTTGACTTGCGCTTCCTGAGGATCTTCAGGCTGATGGGCTTGTTCAGAATGTTTAAGGTTGCGCGTTACATGCATGCCCTTACAATGTTCAAAAAAGTTATCTATGATCGCAGGGAACAGCTTGTGCTAAGCGTGATGTTCATCCTGTTTATCCTGGTGATCATCTCCACTACGATGTATTATGTTGAACGTGAAGCGCAGCCCGAAAAGTTTACCAGCATTCCGGCCACAATGTGGTGGGGCATTGCAACACTTACAACCGTAGGGTATGGAGATATGGTTCCCGTAACTACCTGGGGACGCATACTTGGCGGAATGTTTGCGATTACGGGTGTTGGCTTGCTGGCGTTACCTGCCGGTATTCTTTCATCCGGGTTTTTTGAAATGATGCACCGGCCACGCGCCCGAAAGTGCCCCCATTGCGGGGAAGAAGTCCATATGGACTAACCGGTATTCCGAAAAAAACGGAGAAATCATACGAGCATTTTTTCAGGAATCAGAAAATCTGTTTGTTACCGGTCCGGTTTAGTATCCTGATCAGCCGGTTTAACCCGAAGTTGGTAACTCGCTCACGGTAAGCGATCGATAAGTGGGAACAGAAATTCTCATCGCGTTCAATCTTAACTGAAAATCTATACGGATAAAAATATCCTTACAAGCGGAACCGGCAGATAAAATCACATGTTACTTTAGTGTCGTCTATACTCTACCTGGCAATGAAATCGTACACTAAAATTTTTCACGTTAACCCGCTTGGCCGCAACCTGATTATCCTGATTACGCTTGGCATGCTGATAGCCGGAACACTGGTAACGGCTGGCCTGATTTTGATTAATCAGTTTTAAAATTATTGAATTTCATTAGCGTCAGTGCAGCTTATCCAGCTTGTAGAGGATAAGCTTTCGCTCATCTCCTTTTAAACAGAGATCGTCACACACTTTGGCAGACGTTGGCCAAAAGAACGCCAGTCCAATCATGCTGGCGACAAACAGGATTGTGAAGTATTGATCTTCCGTAAAGAAGAAACCCACTGCAAGGAGAATGAGTCCCGAAATCATGAACGAGAATCGAACCAGCGTAAACGTGTAATACCGGTCAAGACGTTCACCCAGGCTACCAAGCGTTAGTATGCTTTTCAGCTTGCTTCTGAAAAGCAAAAAAGAAAACACCCACTCCATCAGCACAACGATGATGCAAATCAACAGCAATACCTGATTAAAACCCGCATCCTGCGCGGGGATTGCGGGATCGCCAGTTTTCATTTTCCAATACAGTACAATAAACGTTATCAACGGCATCAGCACTAACGCATACAAGCGACTGTTAAACTTATAGAAATACTCGGGCACTGAGTTGTACTTCATTCGAGGGCATTATTTATCTAAATTATGGAATTGGTATTTCAGCGTAACACTATTTTCTCATATTTTTGAGTTACCTTAAAAAAGAGATGGAAGGAGTAGCAAATTTATCGAGAAAAGAACAGGTGATCCGCAGCGCGGCTGAGCTCTTCAAAGAGAAAGGATATGCTGCCTCTTCCATGCGCGACCTTGCCCAAAAGCTCGGCATTGAAGCAGCCAGTCTCTATTCGCACATTAAATCAAAAGAAGAAATTTTGCAGACACTTTGCTTTGACATGGCTGCTGATTTTCGTGAATCGCTCGATAAGGTTGAAAAGCAAAATGTATCCGCAAGCGAAAAGCTGAGCCTGGGTATCATCGGTCACGTAAATGTGATGGCACGTGACCTTACTGCTTCTGCCGTGTTCATGAATGAGCATCGCCATTTAAGCAATCCTTATCTTCGGGATTTCCTGTTATTGCGTATCAATTACATCAATCGTTTCAAAGCAATTATCGAAGAAGGTGTTGCCAAAGGGGAATTCAAAAAGAACATTGATACGAAACTTGCCGTAATGACTCTTTTCTCCTCCCTGAACTGGATGCCAATGTGGTACAGTCCTGATGGCTCAATTGAGCCAAAAGAATTAGGTCAACAGCTCGCCAATATGCTTGTAAACGGGCTCAAACACCCTTAGTCTGAAATACCTAGCTCATTCCAACCGAAA
>CAZHQP010000018.1:0-12358 GCA_964534735.1 uncultured Roseivirgaceae bacterium | reverse complement strand
CGGGAAATCTGTTTCGATCTGACTGAGCTTGCCGATCTATATAAATCTGCCTATGTAAACGGGCTCAAACACCCTTAGTCTGAAATACCTAGCTCATTCCAACCGAAAGGTCGCAGTCTGGGTCTAACAAAAAAAAGACTATGAAAAACCTGACCTATTCCATACTCTCGTTTCTTTTTATCACACTTCTTGGTAGCTGTTCAAAAGATGAGTCTTTAAGAGAAGAGATGTTCAAGTTTGCTGCCACAACTGATGCGTGTGATTCAATCGTCATTGTTCCACTAAGCCTGATTGACTATCACACAGATCCGTTTGAAATAACGAGTGCTTCAATTTCTTCCAACACACTTATTTTGGGGGTAGAATATGGTGGCGGCTGCGGGGAAGTAGATTTTTCATTGCTGGTGGATAATACCTTTATGGAATCTAACCCGGTTCAGGTTCAGGTAATCCCTGTTCTTCAGGACCACGATAAATGCAAAAAACGTGTAGCGCGGGAAATCTGTTTCGATCTGACTGAGCTTGCCGATCTATATAAATCTGCCTATGAAATTTCATCCGGATCGATCCTCATCCTGGTAGCCGGCCAGTCACCGGTTCTGTACACCTTCTGACCTCTGTTTCGCACAGGAACCTAACATTTTTCTGCGCTGTTATGGCTATGCACACGTGTGCATAAATTATGGTAAATTGAGTCAAAATTGCAGAAGCTATGTACGGAGGCGGAAACACATTTGAAGGAATCAAAACTGACAGCGTTGCACTGGAGGATCCGGTGAAACTTGCGGAATTTGAGGCACGTATCGAACGAGGTGAAAAAATTGAGCCCGCAGACTGGATGCCTGCGCTTTATCGAAAACAGCTCATCCGCATGATCGAGCAGCATGCGCACAGTGAAATCATTGGCGCATTGCCGGAGGGCACCTGGATTACCCGCGCACCGGGCTTTAAGCGCAAGCTCTCGCTAATGGCCAAAGTACAGGATGAAGTTGGCCATGGCCAATTATTGTACAGTGCTGCCGAAACATTAGGAAAAACCCGCGAACAGATGATTGACGATCTGATCAGCGGTAAATCAAAATATTCAAACATCTTCAACTACCCGGCCTTTACATGGGCCGATTCATGCTTCATTTCCTGGTTAGTGGATGCTGGTGCCATTGTGAATCAATTGGCAAATGCAAAAGGAAGCTATGGTCCGTATTGCAGAGCATTGGATAGAATTTGCGCAGAAGAATCGTTCCATTTAAAATTCGGTCATCATTGCGTAATCTTCCTGGCAACTGGTACGCAGAAGCAACGCGACATGTTCCAGGAAGCCATCAATCGCTGGTGGAAACCGATGATGCATTTCTTCGGGCCTTCTGATAAAATTTCTGCACACACCGAAGTGCTGATGAAATGGAAAGTAAAGATGTCATCGAACGATGATGTTCGTAATCAGTTCCTGGATATGTATGTACCTAAAATTTGGGAACTTGGATTTACGATTCCGGATGATAAGCTGAAAAAGAATCCCGAAACTAATCGGTGGGAGTATACCGAGCCGGATTGGGAAGAATTTAAACGCGTAATCAATGGCGATGGCCCGTGCAACAAAGAGCGGCTTGAGGTAAGGCGCATTGCCGAAGAACGTGGCAAGTGGGTTCGCGAAGCACTGAAGACTCCGAAAACCAAGTATACTGTTCCGCTTGCATGATGCCTAAGAAAAACATCATTGCTTTCCTGCTTATGTCAATTTTGGTTATAACAGGTTTAAAAAGCCGAAGACCTGTGTTTGACAAAAATAAGCCCTTTGAAATCGCAACTGTTAAAAGATCTATTACAACTCAATCCTCCGAAAAAGATACTATAGTTTGTAAAGGGTGGTCAATGTCAGCTAAAAATATTCAGAAAATTATAAAAGACTCAAAGCCCTTGTCGGGCGAGGACTGGCATCATTTATTCGGTGTGTTGCCTTGCACAATTACTGGCAACTTAAAACAAGGTACTAATACTTTTACCTATGAGATCAATGCCGGATCATGGATGTATATTCATTGTCCGGATACAACGCTTCTATTCGGAAGTTATGGTAAGCAATACGAAAAATACTTTTTATCCTCTGCATGGAATGAGTAAATCAATAAACTCACTTGACCCGCGCGTAAATCGCTTACCACTGATCGGAACGCCTGGTGAGATCACCACCAAAGCTCCACTCGATCAATTTGGCACGTTCGAAGTATTTGTTCAGCCGAAAGAAGGCAAGCCTTTTCAGCATGAAGGCATTGTACATGCCCCCGATCTGGAAATGGCTTTCGTGTTGGCGAAAGAGGCTTTTACCCGAAGATTTACGTGTGTGTCGCTATATGTTTGCGATACACGCAGCGTGTATGTATCACCCATGACAGACGGCACAAACAATGTGTACGATTTTATAAACGATAATCCTGAACAGAAAAATGAGAAGTCTGCTTATGAGATCTATCAGTTAGTAAAGCGCGGGAAACAGCATCTTCACGCAGGAACTGTACAGGCAGGCTCTCCGCAGGAAGCAATGGCGGAGGCAAATAAGGCTTTTAAAAACGATAAGGTTGTGTATAATGTCTGGGCGATCAGGTCAACTGACATTCGGTATACGTTACCCGAAGAAAAAGAGCTTTGGCTTACGCTGCCTGAAAAGAAATTCCGCGATGCAGCCGATTACAAAGGCGGAGACAAGCTGAAAGCATTCCTAGAAAAATCAAACGCATGAACGAGATCGCATTAAAAGAGCTGTTATATAAAATAGCCGATGATCAGCTTATCCTGGGGCACCGCAATTCCGAATGGACAGGTTTCGGGCCGTTGCTGGAAGAAGACATTGCCTTCTCTTCGATGGCGCAGGATAAGATCGGGCAAAGCCACGCGCTCTATCAAATGCTGCAAACATTAGGCGAGCGTGATCCGGACATGGTTGCTTTCACACGCAATGCGAGCCAGTTTCACAACTGTATTTTAACTGAGCTTCCAAACGGTGAGTACGACTTTAGTCTTGTTCGCCATTTCCTGTATGATACTGCAGAAGCTATCCGGTTTGAAATGTTAAGTGAATCTTCGTATCAACCCTTATCCGATATCTCAAAAAAAATCCGAGCTGAGCTTCGGTATCATACACTGCATGCCAACACCTGGATGAAACAGCTTGGCAGCGCAACAGAAGAAAGCATTTCGCGATTACAGAATTCATTAAACATCGCCATGCCCTATGCATTGGGAATGTTTGAAGAATCGCCTTATGAAAAGGAATTGGTCAGTAATAAAATCTTTGGAGGGGAGCAGGCTCTAAAAACCAGCTGGATGAAAAGAGTTGAAGAACTCATCGCGCAAACAAGCCTTCAGCTTCCCGACTGGAAAACTATACAACCTGTTTTTGGAGGTCGTACAGGAAACCACAGTGAATACTTACAGCCACTGCTGGATGAAATGAGTGAAGTATTCAAAATTGATCCGACTGCAGAATGGTAAAGCAAACTGTTGCTGAGCTTAGGTTATTGATAACCACGTACTCCACTGCGTTTACCGCATTGCCTGAAGTTGACTTTTCAGATAAACCAAATCCTGAAAAGTGGAGTAAGAAGGAAATTGTCGGGCACTTGATTGATTCGGCCCACAACAACCTGAGAAGATTTATAGTCGGGCAATACGAAAGCACACCCCCGCATATTGTCTACGACCAGGATTTCTGGGTGAAGGCAAACAACTATCACGGCATGACCTCCATGGACGTCATCGTCATGTGGATGCTTGTCAATTTCCGGATCTGCGAAGTGCTGGAGAACATGCCACAGGAGAATTATTCGAAACAATGCAACACCGGAAAAGGCGAACCACAGCACTATACACTTGAATGGCTCGCTTCCGATTACGTGAAACATATGAAACATCACGTGAACCAAATCATACCCGGTTCATTTGATTTGACGTACAAGACTTATTAACATGCTCAGCAAAGAACAGGTTTACGCATGGCTCGAAGAAGTGAAAGATCCGGAGATCCCGGTGCTGTCTCTTGTTGACCTGGGCGTGATTACGACTGTGGAGATAACGGATGCCGGAGTACGAATTGAAATGACCCCCACTTTTGTCGGTTGCCCGGCTCTGGATTTTATGAAAACGGAGATCATAGAAGTTATGGAAAAATATGGCGTCAAAAACACTACGATTGATGTTACGTTTCGCAAACCGTGGACATCTGATCTGATCTCCGAAAAAGGAAAGCAGGCACTGAAAAAATTCGGGTTAGCCCCGCCTCCCTCCCGAGAACTTTTTACTGAGCTTGAGGTGTTAGAACATGCTATTTGCCCGCGATGCGAAGGAACAGATACCGATCTAAAAAATACATTTGGCCCGACCTTGTGCCGGTCCATTCATTATTGCAATACCTGTAAGGAAGCATTTGAGCAGTTTAAGCCCCTTTAACTGACTTCAATTTAAAATTTGAGCCGCGTTTTAAAACATTTTACTACTTTAGCCCGTATTGGTATTACCGCATGAAATCTAAAAACCTGTTTATACTGCTAGTGGTAGCCGGAATTATTCCCGCGGGGTTCATGCAGTGCGAAAATAAATCAGAAGTTGCCGAAGATACAGGCTGGACACACACCGACTCACTTACCGAAGTTTTCCTCATGTTGCAGGACAGCCTGCACGATACGTGGAGTATGATGCTAAGTGATGACAACGACAAGATCAAGGCCATGAAAAGCCTGATTCATGAAATGAAAATCGGCACCCAGTATTCGCCTGAAAAGCTGGAAGCATTTGAACAACGGATTGATCAGCTTGCCCGGATTCGGTACACCCTTAAAACCATGCATAATACAGACGTGGTTGAAGAATATGACTTCGCCTCAAACTCACTTGTAACCGAATTGGTTGCTATGGCAGAATCGCTTTCGTCATTCTCGTATAATACCACTATTCAGAAACTGGTAGAGCAAATTCGTTCTTCCGATCTGCGTGTAGATAATTATCGAGCTGATTATGATTCAGTGGCTGTGGCCTACAACCGGTTCCTGGAACAAAACGCAGCATATATTAAAGAAATAACGGACAACGATACAACGATGAAGAAGCCGTTGTTCGGGAACGACTCTATTTAATTCTAAGTTGCATTTTCATATCTTTCGTTATGGATCAGCTTAAAAAAGCAGGCTTCTTTGCTGCGTTCATCATTCCTGCACTAACCGTTGCGGGCTGCTACCTTGGAGGATGGTACAATTTTTCAGCGGTAATCTTTTCATTTATTATCATTCCGGTAATTGATCAGCTATCGGGTATTGAAACCTCAAACGTGCCTGAACATCAACTCTCAGCTAAAGCTGATGAATTCTATTATCGCTTTGTAACGTACGCATGGACGTATGTACAGGTAACCTTTTTAATTTGGGGCTGCTACATGATCAGTACGGGCAAAATCCGCACGGCTACCGAATGGACGGGTTTTACGCTAAGTTTTGCACTTGTTACGGGAGGTATTGGAATAACGGTTGCCCATGAACTTGGTCACAAAAAATCAGCCCTTGAAAGGTTTTATAGTAAACTGTTACTGATGACGGTTTCTTATATGCATTTTTATATAGAACATAACCGCGGTCACCACGTACTGGTAGCTACTCCTGAAGATCCTGCCACGGCAAAAAAAAATGAAAATTTTTATGCATTCTGGGTGAAGTCTGTATTCAAAGGTTACAGCCATGCATGGAAGCTCGAATCAGAATCTCTTTCGAGGAAAGGTTTACCGGTTGTTCATGTAAAAAATAACATGATTTGGTTTGCTGTGCTCCCGGTACTTTTCTGCGCCCTGATCACAGTAGTATTCAGCATCTGGGCAGGCAGGTTTGTATGGCAAATTCCGATTTTCTTTTTCTCTCAAAGCATATTAGCCTTTACATTACTTGAACTGGTGAATTATGTTGAACATTATGGAATTACCCGAAAAGAAATTTCAGCAGGCCGATATGAACGTGTAAATCCCATGCATTCGTGGAATGCCAGTCATCTCGTGAGTAATTTTTTTCTGTTTCAGCTTCAGCGCCATTCCGATCATCATGCAAATGCCATTAAGCGGTACCAGGTATTAAATCATTATGAGGAGAGTCCACAACTCCCTTTCGGGTATCCCACGATGATTATTATCGCCACAATTCCACCTGTGTGGTTCCGCATGATGAATAAGCGATTAGATAGCTGGTCAGTAAAAAATATTACTGCAGCTCAAACCTGATCTCCACTCTCCTGTTAATTGCCCGGGCATCATCTGTTTTATCAGGTGATAACGGACGTGACTTTCCAAATCCAAAGCTTACTACACGCTGCGGATGAATTCCTTTTCCAATCAGATAGTCGGCCACACTGCGCGCACGGTTCCGAGAAAGTGTCAAGTTATACTCATCTGTTCCAATAAAATCAGTATGACCGGAAAGACGCGCATGCACTTCCGGATGCGCTTGCAAATATGCTGCGACTTTATTAAGCTCATCATTCGAAGATTTATGAATTACATAACTGTCGAACTCAAACTTGATATCTTTTAAGGTGTAGTCCGTGTCCAGTTCGATAGTCTGGGTATTAAGTTGAATGGGCGCAACCGGAGGAACCGGATTGTTAAGTGAATCCAGATTTTTTACTGAAACATCATCAATGTAATAGTATGAGTTAAAGTTAAGCATCGCGTTCAAACCATATCGGAATGCTAGTCGTGTTGCTTTGGTCTGCTCTTTGCCGAAAAAATTACCAATGATAACGTACCGCTCTCCGCCCTTTGCGACATACTCCTGACTCACATGTTCCCACATACCGGTAGTTTTTGTTACGGCTGTATCATTCTCAATGGAAATAACAGGGATAATATTCAACACCCGGTCATGCTTTTGGTCTACCGGAGTCTCTGAAATATTCAATCCGATCCGGTTAATGGAATAGACTGCATTGTTGGCAAGCTTGTAATAGAATTCCAGCAGGTATTTGTCACCGGCCTTCAGCGGTTCGGCCAGTTCGCATTGAAGATATTCACGGTACTCATCGCGTGTATTCCACACATAAATACCTGCATAACCTTTACCGCTGTTTGCATTCGAATTACCGGCCCAGTTAAACGGAACATCTGCTTCGCCCCAGCTGCAGCCATGAAAATGATCGGGAGTTCCACTCGTTGGCGATTGCCAGCCAGGAACCATAAAATCATTCCGGTTTGCACTAAATGAAGACGGGCAACGCACAAGCTCTTCAAAGCCCGGATTGGGTACCAGGTTCTGTGCTGAAAGATTAAGCGAAATGACAATGAATAATCCGCAGGGGGAAAAACGCATTATTTATATACAGGTGTTTCAGTCGTTTTATAGTAAGTAACTTCTACTCTGAATTTAGGATCCAATGCACCGAGCCTGTCGTATGCCGATTTTGAGATCTTGATTACCAGCTTATCATTGGGTGCAGTTTCCGGGAGCTTACCCATTACCCGCACAAATACTTCGCGATTATTCATCTCGTTCCGGACTTTTAAAATGGTTCCAGAAGGTGCAGTGCGGTGCAGCGCCAAATATTTTCGGTTGCCATCCGTTCCTTCAATTAACTCAGCCAGCCCGGATTCTTTGATCTCATCAGAGCCGCTGATGTTCTCAGAGATTTTAATGGTTGTTGATTTTTCAGGTGGAGGTGCTGTAGTTACCTGATCATTCTTCTTCTCAATAACAACTTGTGGTTGCTGAATTGTTGTTGGAGGTGCAATTGTAGTTGTTTGAGGAAGAGTTGTCGTGACAACCGGGGTTTTGGTTGTATAATTTGCCGGTTGAGTTACAAACAATGTCTGGCCGATCTTCAGCTCATCGGTTTGAAGTGAATTCCAGTCACGTAATTGCTCAACCGTAATTCCGTACTGTCGCGTTATCGAAAACATCGTTTCCTTGGCAGCCACGGTATGAATGATTTTAGCAGACCGCTGTTCAAGCTGAGTGTTGTTTGCAGGAGCCGTAATCGTGTTCCTGTTTTTGATTACAAGCTCTTGGCCAAGCGACAGAGAATTATCCGTAAGATTGTTCCATTGCTTTAATTCATCAACGGTTACACCGTACATTTTCGAAATTGAAAAAAGTGTTTCCTGTGCAGCAACAACATGCTTCTTGCCAGGCACGACTTGTTTCGTTGTTTTCGGAACGTATGGAACTTTTAGGATCTGCTCAACCTCAAGACCCGCATCGGCAGATGGATTCTGCGCAACGATCTGCTCAACTGTAACCCCGTAGCGTCTCGAAATTGCATACAGTGTCTCACCTGCATCAACCTTATGGACAATGAACGTTTTTCCATTAATGGTCTCAATCCCGATAGAATCTTTTTTGATCTCGGGGCTAAAAAATGAGAGACCGGACAGCACCAAAAATTTGATCATAATCTGTACGCTACTAACTCCGTCTTATTTTGTACTAAAAATAAACAACCTGAGAGGATGAAAAAAGTATCTGTCCCCAAACCTGCGAGTTTTTCGCCCAGTTTAGAGGTTAATACCAGTTTTCCCGTTCGGTCGAATACCAGCAAATAGTTATCCAAAGTCCCTGCTTCACCCGTATACATACTGATTATAATCCAATCGTTGAATTCAAGGTATTCAACGCCTTTTGTGATCAGATAATCTGCTTGTACAATAAATCTTTTCACCGTATCGAAATATGCAGTGCCTTCCGGGTAAAAAACAGGCTTAAGGCTTTCCGTTTGAACTTCCTGATGCATTGGCTCCCAGGTTCCCTCAGAAACAAGTCCCGTCAGCCGATCAATCTTTGCCGGAATCAGGTCGTCTTTGGTTTGGTAGCCCAGTATCTTCGATTCATTCCAATCGAAAAAAGAAAATTCTTCCACTTCCCAGCAAATCCCAGCTGACGGAATGTCCAATGCTATCAGACTTTTATGGTCCGGGTTGCCTTTGTTGATATAGCGATTGAGCAGGATCGCATTTTTATCAGCCGCCACCAGGCTAACCCACCAGCTTTCAGGTAACGAAACATCTCGCCAGCGAAATTCGTTTTTAGCATAATCCAATAAGGAAAACGTGACCTTAAAATTCACATCGTCACGCACCTCCAGGATGAGCAGGTTCTCCGATTCAACAGCCAGTGTGTTCCAAACCGTTCCCGGAAAGTGATGAGAAAACAGAAATACAGGCAGTTGAGACACGTTTTTAATTCTTAATTTTAAGCGAGTTACCATGACCCCGACAAAAGTTCAAGTAATGAGACGATTTCTTTCCCTGTTATTACTGATTATTCCATTTGCAGCCTTTACCCAGAAAACAAAGGTGATGGTGATGGAGATCAAAACCGAGATCGATACCCGAACGAATCGCTATGTCGGGCTTGCGCTTGAGCACGCCAAAGAAACGAAAGCTGATCTTGTGGTGATCGAAATGGATACGTATGGTGGTGTGATGACGGATGCCAAAGAAATTGTTGACAAAGTCATGGCGTTTGAAAAGCCGGTTGTTGTCTATATCAACTCCGATGCAGCATCTGCAGGTGCCCTGATTTCCATTGCATGCGATAGCATTTACATGTCACCCGGTGGAAGCATTGGCGCAGCAACCGTTGTTGGCGGTGATGGTGAAAAAGCTCCGGATAAATATCAATCGTATATGCGCGGCATCATGCGCTCAACAGCAGAAGTCAATCATCGCAATCCCCGGATTGCCGAAGGTATGGTGGATGAAAGCTTTGCAATCCCCGGAATAAAGCAGGAAGGTCAGGTAATCACTTTCTCTACCTCTGAAGCTATTAAGAATGGTTTCTGCGAAGCACAGGTCGCGTCACTCGATGAAGTATTGAAGTATAACAACATTAAAGAATATGAGCTTGACAGGTTTGACCTGGATGCAGCTGACAAGATCATCGAGTTTTTTATAAACCCGTTCATCAGCGGGATTTTAATCCTGGTAATCATTGGCGGAATTTATTTCGAGCTGCAAACTCCTGGGGCAACATTCCCGATCCTTGCTGCCGGTATCGCATTGTTGCTCTACCTCATCCCCTACTACTTAAATGGACTGGCTGATAACTGGGAGATTATCGCACTCTTTATCGGACTTATATTAATCGCTGCTGAGGTATTCGTCATACCCGGCTTTGGCGTGGCGGGTATTTCCGGAATTATCATAACTGTCTGTTCACTTATTCTGATCATGGTGAATAACGATGCATTTAATTTTGACTTTGTTCCACCGGCAAGTATCCTCTATGCAGTCGCAGCAGCTTTTGGCGGATTACTTGGCGGAATCTGTTTATTATTTGTAGGCGGATCAAGCATTGCTAATAGCAAGTTTTTCAAACGCATAGCGCTTACTGACGCACAGGAAAGCAAGAAAGGTTATACCTCAAGCTTTATCAAAGAACCGATGCTGGGTAAAAAAGGCATTGCACATACAGTACTCCGGCCTTCAGGCAAGGTAATGATTGAAGGGAATGTATATGATGCGTTTACCCGCGGTGAGTTTATCGACAAGGGAAGTAATATTGAGGTTGTTGGTGAAGATACAACATCGCTCCGAGTACGTTTGCTGGCTTAATTTTTAACAATAGAAGTTAGTAGACAGAATTTAGAAGTTAGCGAGTACCCTTCTGACTTCTGACCCTAACTACTAAATTCTAACTACTAACTATGATCCTAGGTATTATCCCCGCCCGCTACGCTTCAACCCGCTTCCCTGGCAAGCCGCTCGCTGACATTGGCGGTAAGTCGATGATTCAGCGCGTATATGAACAAGTTAAAAAGTCGAAGCTGGTAACCGATGCTATTGTTGCCACGGATAACCAGGAAATCTTCGACCATGTAACAAAATTTGGTGGTCGTGTCCGCATGACGAAAGAAAGTCATGTTAGCGGAACTGATCGTTGTTACGAAGCGCTCACGTTGCAGAAAGCTCCGTTCAATTATGTAATTAACATTCAGGGCGATGAGCCTTTTATTCAACCCGAACAGATTGACTTGCTTGCGGGGTTGCTGGATGGAAAAACAGAAATTGCAACACTCGTCAAAAAAATTGAAGATCGTGAGCAGTTGTTCAACCCCAATGTTGTAAAAGTCGTGGTAGCTGCAAATGGAGAAGCTTTGTATTTCAGTCGGTCCACAGTTCCGCACGTTCGCAACACAGCGGAAGTCGAATGGATGAGCAAGCATAACTTTTACAAGCATATCGGTATGTACGCCTATCGTACAGACGTGCTGAAACGGTTAACCGAACTGCCTGTTTCTTCCCTTGAAAAAGCGGAATCGCTGGAGCAGCTTCGCTGGCTTGAAAACGGATTCCGGATAAAAGTTGCTGAAACAAAAACAGAAACAATCGGAATAGATACACCTGAGGATCTGCAAAAAGCGCTTGCCAATTTATAGGGGCTGCAACCGCAACTCAAAAACTTCTCCGTTGATCTAAAAAGGCCGTTTTGGTTCATTCAAGTTTTTGGCCGGGTTCTTGCCAATACCGTTGTGATTATTCTTAACTTGAGTAAATCCTAACCTCCCGGACATGAGAACTTTACGCGGTTTATTCTGCTTACTGGCGCTTGTTACGTGCATCACCAGCACATCACTTGCACAGAACTGGGCATCGCTTGATGCCGTGGTGTACAACAACAAGGAAGACAAGTACTTTTTCTTTTTCGGGAAGTACTTCGTAATCAAAGAACGTGGTCAATACATTGATGGCCTTCCGCTACGTATCGAAGATTCATGGGACAACTTTCCAAAATCTTGGAGCGGTGGTAATCTGGATGCGGTGTGCTATAGTTCTGATAACGATAAGTACTACTTTTTCAAGGGAGATGAAGTTTGCGAAACCACCGTTACGACCATTAAAATGCTCATGGGCGGGGACATCAAAGTTCCTACACAACGGCTGAGTGCTCCGATGAAAATATCTTCTGAAAAAGCTTTTCCCGGATTGCCGTGGTCGCAGATCGATGATGTGGTGTACAATTCTGAAACCAAAACATATTACTTCTTCCGTGGAAACGAATTTGTTTCCAAAAAAAGAGGCGAGCCGGTCGATCCGAAAATTCGGAAAATCGATGAACCGGGTGGTTTTGTGAACCTTCCACCTGAACGACCTATCAAGGCAGTCACGTTTAGCTCCGACAACAAAGAATACTATTTCTTCTGGGACGAATACTACATGACCAAAACGATGGGTCAGGATATCGCAGCCGGAACTGCACCACGCAGATATGAGAATGACGGTCAGAAAGGTTTTGAATGGGCTGAACGATCAAACAACAATTACGTGGGCTTCGCCAATGAAGCAGGATATCTCGCGAACTTTAAGGTATCCTGGATAGCCAACGGAAAAGAAGACAGC